>ONWL01000318.1 GCA_900321525.1 uncultured Eubacteriales bacterium | reverse complement strand
CCCGGTTCAGTGCCTCCTTGTCCAACGGACTGCCTTCTGTCACATAATGGGTCACATCTGCAATGTGTACTCCCAGTCGATACCGGTCTCCTTCTTTTGTCAGGGTAATGGCATCATCCAAATCCTTGGCATCCTCTCCGTCAATGGTCACCGTCTGCCAGTCACGACAGTCCACTCTGCCTGCCATATCCTTGCCGTCTACTTCCTCTCCAATGTGAGAAACCTGCTTCATCACCTCTGCAGGAAACTCCATAGGAATTTCATAGGCACGGACAATGGACAAAATATCTGTCCCCGGATCGTTCACATGTCCGATGATTTCCGTCACCTTGCCTTCCGGATTTTTGTGATTCTCCCCGTAACTGGTGAGTTCCACTACTACTTTATGCCCGTTGACTGCTCCCATAGACTGGGAAAGGGGCACAAAAATATCCCGGTCCATCTTCTGATTGTCCGGCACCACAAAACCAAAATTCCGGCTGCGCTGAAACGTGCCCACAACCTGATGAATGCCACGCTCCACAACCTTCACCACATGACCTTCCGGAGAACGTCCGGTCTCCTGTCCGGTAATGACAATCTTCACCACATCTTTGTGCATGGCACCGCCTGTGTAGTCTGCGGGAATAAACACATCCTGCTCCATTCCCTCTACCCGCACAAAACCAAAACCCTTCGCATTTCCTTCAAATACGCCGATCAGAGAATAGGCATCTGCCTTGCCGTACTTTCCCTTGGCAGACAAGCTGATCTTCCCCTCTTCCAGCAGTTCATCCAGAACCTCTTTCAATTCCTGCCTGCGTTCCTTTGGCACATCCAAAAACATGCACAGTTCCTTGATGCGCATAGGCTTATAAATCGGATCGGAAAACAACTGCAAAATCAGTTCTTTCCGCTTGTTTGTTGCATCTTTCTCCATCTTTTACTCCTTATCCCTTCCTTCATCCCGATCTCTTCTGTGATCTCAAATCAAATACCATCACACAGTGTTTTTTCATGTGACAAAATCTTTCTATTACCTAATCAGAAGTTGCTATTACATGAAAAAAAGCACCCCCTGCTTCTGCCTGGAGTGCTTTTTACATTCATTCATTAGATTGCTGAAAATACGCCCAGATTCAACACAATTGCGAGGATAAAAAACGCAATCGCCAAATACTTGGTAGTCTTCTCCAAACGACCTTCCATAGAACGTCCTCTGTTCTTACCCCAGTATGACTCTGCAGCACCGCTGATCGCTCCGGTCAATCCAGCAGACTTTCCCTCCTGAAGCAATACAATCGCAGATAATACAACAGAAACAGCTACAAAAAGCACTGTTAAAATCACTTTTACAACGAATAATGGTTCCATTTCTACACCTCCTATGGAAAACAAAATAATTCTACCACAGAAATTTCGAAATTTCAACTATATTCTGTCATTTTTCACAATTTTTATATAGAAAAAGAAACGGAAAATGGATTTTCATAACATGCATTCTTTCCCATCTGTTCTTCTATCCACAAAAGGCGATTCACTACAGCAGACCAGTGATTGCTGCAGGGTGTTCCCAGGATCACCTGTTCTGCCTCCATGGCCACTGCAATATCTGCCACTGCTGTTTCTCCTGGCCAACCGGACAATGCCACTCCATATCCTGTTTTTTGCGCCAACATGATGGCCGCATAAACTTCTGTCAGAGTGCCCGTTTCAAAAAGAGAAATCTGTTTGATGGTTCTGTATTCTGTGGTGATTTCTTCCTCACTGCCTGTTATTCGGACAATATCACGTCCGACTGCATATCCGGCATTTTGAACTGCATCCTGAACCCCGGTCTTTCTTTTTTTCTGTGACAAAAGTTTCAAATTGTCATACACACGCTGTTCCATTTGCACTGCTTCTTGAAAAGAAGCGGCTCTAACAGGCAAAAGTAAATCTTTCCTTCCAGATTCTTTCATGGTATCAGATTTTGTACTGTCCGACAGATCCATCAACGGTACAGGCATACGGTAGGTTTCTTTTTCCGCAATATAGCG
>ONWL01000029.1 GCA_900321525.1 uncultured Eubacteriales bacterium | reverse complement strand
GTTTAAATTGTTTCTGTTGTCTCTAAATTGTCATCAGCGGCAACAAAAACAATCTTAGCACCTTTTCCGACCATTGTCAACAACTTTTTTCAACTTTTTTGAATTTTTTTCATTCGTCTTCCGAAATATCCACACATCCTGTTGCTGAGCATTTTCTTCTGCACCGCACATCCCACTCCAGCCGTTGCCAGCGGCCAGCATTGCCCATCGGGAAACACGTACCGCCGCTTCCCATCAGGGCAGCTGCTTTCCTACAGACAAATACAAGTCATACCATTGCTCTCTGCTGAGACGGATGTCTGCTCCTTTGCACAGTTCCTCTAAATGCTGCACACTGGTGGTACCTGCGATAGCCTGGATACCTGCCGGATGTCTGAGAATCCACGCCAGTGCCACTGCACTCCTGGTCACTCCGTACACATCCGCCAGTTCCTGCAGCTTTTCATTCAACCCGGCATACTTGGGGTGATCAATATAAGAACCATCCGCCCAGGATGCCATGAGCACAGACCAGGCCTGTAATGTAATGTCGTGAATTCTTGCATACTCAATCAAACTGCCATCCCGCATAATCGCCTGCTCTTCTTTCATATTTACATACAATCCGTCATCAATCATGCCGGAATGTACCACATTGAACTGCACCTGATCTGCCACCATTTTCATGCCAGTATATTTTTCAATCAGCTGGATCTGCATGGGATTCATATTGGATACCCCAAAATAATCCACCTTTCCCTGTTCCTTTAACAGCGCAAAGGCTTCTCCCATCTCCTCTGGCTCCATCAAAGCATCGGGACGGTGAATCAACAACACATCGATCTTCTCAATCTGCATTTTCCGCAGACTATTTTCCACAGATTCCAAAATATGTTCCTTTGAAGAATCATAATACCCACTGCAAATACCGCACTTGGTCTGGATGACCATCTGATCCCGCAAAGATGGTTTTTCTTTCAGTAATTCTCCAAACATTTCTTCCGAGTTCTTACCCCATGCATAAATGTCTGCATGATCCATATAATTGATGCCAAGCTCCAGAGCCTTCTCTACCAATGCCTGTACTTCTTTCTGAGATTTTGCCCCAATCCGCATACACCCCAGCGCAATCTGTGACACTTCCAATCCTGTTGTTCCTAATTGAATGCGCTTCATACCGTTCCTCCTTTTACCTATTTCAAATTATTTGTTGTAACGATCAGGTTTTAAACGTTTTTATTTCTTTTTTAAAAAAACCAGCATACTATCCTCAGATATATGCTGGATCAAAAAGAGGCGCAGACCGGATTTGAACCGGTGGATACTGGTGTTGCAGACCATTGCCTTACCACTTGGCTACTGCGCCATATGCGCTTCGTGTGTACCTCTGTACGTCACGTGCTATGTTAGTATAGCGCACTTTTCAGAAAAAATCAAGTACTTTTTTATTTTTTTATATCGATCCCCCCCAGAAACAATTTGCATTTCAAATGGTTCCTGAGACTCCTGTTTTTACAGTCCCAACACACCGGATAAAACAGACAACAACAGATTATGCTGATACAAAAATCCCAAAATCAAATTGCTGCCAATGATCTGCTGCAACTTGCCGCCCAGTATGGTTCCGGAAAATCCTGCTGCCAGCGCGCAAAACAGCCACAAAACCAGCAAAAGCTCCGCCAGAGAGACAATCGCCCCTCCCATATGGTTGACAGACTTCACTCCCGGCAGATGCTCCACTACACGAAGTGCAGACAATATGAGATACAGCAAAATCCGTACCACCACAAATGTAGTTGCAAATGCAATGACCCGTACCAAGAACAGGGAAATCACCGAGCTGACATATTCCGCAAAGTTGCTGACCCCCTGTGCCACATATCCACTGGGATTGTTGTGTGCCACAAGATAAGAAGTCACCACGGATGGCAGCGGCACTTCTTTTAAAAACGCGTTCTGGGAAGACTCCCGAATCTGTGCCAACTGTTCTCCTGTAGATTCTTCCAGCCTAATTTGTACACTTTCACTGATCTGATCCTGCAATCCAATCTGTTCCGTGAGAAAATAATTCACGGGCTGAAACAACACAGATGCCAGAACAAGGGTCAATATGGTGGCAGTCAGAGAAAAGACAATTCGAATCAAACCTCTCTGATACCCGATGAATACGGCCAGTAAGATTACCACCACCAGCACTAAGGTAGACGCATTCCATAATGAACTCATAGTTTTTCCCTTCTATTATTTTGATACGAATTCCTGCCTATAAAGCCAGCACCCTATTCTGTCAGAAATAGGATTCCCACCCATCAGGCAAAATCCTCTTCCCGCAGATAGATATGCTCCTCTTCATCCCGAAGCAAGACAAAAAAGCTCTTGATCATCTTTTTAAAAGACCGCTTGGATGAATTTTCAATGGCGCGGTCTACCAGCGATTCAATGGCATCCTTTTCTCCGCCATCCTTCCGTCCGGCAATCTCTTCCAAAGTCCCTTCGATCGCTGTCAACGCCTTATCCGAAATCCGATAATCCTGCTCCAATGCATAATACTGGGCATACTCCTCCAATTCTGCAACGGTATAACCGGATACAATAAAAGTACGGCTAAAACATTCTTTGAAATTGCCGCTGCGAGCAAACATCTGGTTTAACTGTTCCTCTGTGTCAATGAGCACCACCAACAACTGAATATCCTGCCTCTTTAAGATCAGGTTTAATTCTCCAATTAAGGTATCAGACAATTCACCTGCCTGCTCAATAATCAACACCTTGCCAAGCAGCACCTGGATCGAACGAATTAAGCCTGCATGATTGAGCTTTTCTGCTGTGGTACGTGCCGTATTTTCAGAAGGCAGTTGTATTCCACGCTTAACCATTTGTTTCAAAATCCCCTGGGCAAAATGCAATCCTGCCGCTGGCATCTCACTGGATACGATAAAGTGATGAATAGCAGATTCCTCCGTACCAAGCTCCAGCTCCTGTTCCGGCTCTTCCTCTTCTTCTAATATATAATTCACAGACTCCATCCGGTGTTCTTCTGGCGGTTCCTGCAGCTTATCCTCATACTCTTTCAATTTGGAATCATAAGCATCCTGCAATTCCTGTACTTTATCCAGAGAGGTCAATGCAATCGGCTCCTGCTCCTCAAATAATACACTGCTATCCAGTTCTCCAAACAACACCGCAGTCTTTCGATTGACATTTTCCATGACCTCGTTGGACACTTCGGCCTCTCCAATGGATTCTTCTTTCAGGAAATCAGCTGTCTGCCCGGTTTGCGGTCTGGAAAAGTCCACTTTCTCGTCCTCTACTAACTGCTGAATCTGGTCTTTTGCCTTTAACTCTGCAAAATCCTGGGTCATCCGGCTCAAATGAGTCTGATAATCCGTCTCATCATTGAGCATCTGCCGCTGTTCTTCACTCAAAGGCGCATACAGTACTTTTAACTGCAACGCTTTATCCACATATGGACCAAACCCAAACCAGAGAATGATCTCATCACACAACCGGACACAGGCGTCCTGATCTCCTGCCTGATGATACAGCTCTGCCAGTTCATATCCCCACCGTTCTTCAAAATCACTTGCCTTATAGTCTTCCAAAATCTCAATCCGTTCTTTCAATGGCCTCTTATTAGCCGTTGCCAGTTGGTATTCCAAAAGCAGACCTTCCGGTGCATCCGGTGCAAGCATACGAAACTCTTCAAAATAATTTTCCGCTGTCTGGATGTCCTGATTCTGCAATGCCATCTGTGCGATTCGGCAGGCAAGACGTTTATTCTGGTTTCCATGCTGATAAGACTGTTCCAATACAAGCTGTACTTTTCCATACGCACCTGTGGCCTCATACACATCGGCCGCCATATATAGTGCCAGCGAATCCTTATTATGCTGCCAGTCTATGGTATCGCAAAGGGCGGCCGCTTCTTCCATACTGCCCTTTGCAATCAGCTGTTTCAGATGTTTCTTTTTCAGACTATACTCGTATTTATCCATAGTATTCCTCACTTTGCAGTACAACAGTGTTACAGTTCTACTCGTCCTTCCAATGCACGAAGCAACGTGACTTCATCAATATATTCTATGTCGCCCCCTACCGGCACACCGCTGGCAATCCGGCTGACTTTGATCCCGGACGGCTTCACTAGCTTGCTGATGTACATGGCCGTGGTCTCTCCTTCCAAACTGGAGTTAGTGGCAATGATCAGCTCTTCTACATCTCCCTGCAGACGCTGCATCAGTTCTTTCAACCGGATATCTGCCGGACCGATGCCAAGCATAGGGGAAATGGCACCATGAAGTACATGATATACCCCATCATACTTGCCGGTCTTTTCATATGCTGCCAGATCTCTGGAATTCTCTACTACCATGATCAGCTTATGGTTGCGGTTCTGACTGGCACAAATGGGGCAAAGCTCCTCATCTGTCAGGGTACAGCAAGACTTGCAGTACCGCACCTTCGTCCGCGCCTCCGTAATGGCAGTTGCCAGCTGATTCACTGACTCTACCGGCTGACTGATCAGATAAAAGGCCAGACGCTGTGCGGTCTTGGCACCGATTCCCGGCAGTCTGGACAGTTCCTCTATCAATTTGCTAATCTGATTGCTGTAGTATTCCATTAAAGCGAAAAGCCTCCGCCTAAACCGCCGGTGAGCTTTGCCATATTGGAATTACTCTCTTCATCTACCTGTCGAATCACTTCATTTACTGCAGCTACAATCAGATCCTGTAACATCTCAATGTCCTCCGGATCTACCACTTCCTCTGACAGTACGATAGACTTCAGTTCTCTCTTACCGGTCATGGTCACAGTCACGGCACTGCCCCCTGCGGTAGCAGTGAATTCCTTTTCTTCCAATTCCTTCTGCTGCTCCTCCATCTGACGCTGCATCCGCTGTGCCTGCTTCATCAAATTATTCATATTTCCCGGCACCATACCGCCCGGAAAGCCACCTCTTTTTGCCATTTTCATTCTCCATTTCTTTTATATTTGTGCGATTTGTTTTCTACGATCCTGTGTTTCTTCCCTTCACAGTTCCATCCAGATCTCTGTCCAATGAGAAACGCTGTCCTGACGCTATTCCTCCATCCCGATCTCCATTTCGATCCCCGGTATATGAGGGTCACTGCCTGCCACCACTTCCGGCACAGACCGGCCCTGTCTGAGTTCTGCCCGAACCGGCACTTGACTGTCATAATTTTGCCGCAAATATTCTGTCAGATCCGACAGATACCCTTCCTTCTGGGCCAGCTTATAGTGCCATGGCTCTTCAAACAACAAAACAAACCCTTTGTCCGGCTCATAGCTTAACCTTGCAACACGCAGCACTGTAGCAAGCAAAGGAAATTGTTCGGAAATGATTCGGTTCCAGTCATGCCGCACCCGGTCATACAGTTCAAACTCTGATGGGGAAACTGCCACCGGCTCTACAGACTCCTTTCCCTCTTGCGCCATCCTTTCCTGCCGTCTTTGCTGTCCTGCTTCTACTTTGGCAGTTCCGCCACTGCCCTCCGGCACCGGAGCAGTCTGTAAAACCACACCGCCAGCCAGCTGTTCTTCCAGGTTTCGAATCCGCTCCAGCAGACTTTCTGTGTCAGTCTCCATGGCTGGCTTCATCATCTTGATCAGAGCCACCTCTACCAGCACACGCTTGGACGTGGCATATCGAAGCTGGGCACTCAAATCGCTTAGAATACGAATATAACGCAGCAAACGGTCTGTGTCAACCATTCTTGCTTCTGCCTGCAACTGGACCAGATGTTCTCCCGACAGATTCAAGGCATCTTCGGACGGTTCTGACGTCTGTACCAAAAGAAGATTACGCAGATACCAGATGAAATCCGTCACAAACTGACCCATTTCCCGTCCCAGAGAAATGGCCTCTGCAATGCTGTCCATGGCTTCTGCCACATTACACTGCAAAATCTGCTGTAACAGATTCCGAAATACGGATGTATCCACTGCGCCTAACACTTCCAATACATTTTCATAGGTCAATGTCTGCCCATAATAAAAGGAAATACACTGTTCCAGCAAGCTTAACGCATCACGGCTGGCACCATCTGCCGACTGGGCAATATAACGCACTGCCGCATCTTCTATGGCAATCTGTTCTGCACTGCAAATATCAAAAATCTGCTGCATCAATGTGGCCACTGTCAGCCGCCTGAAATCATACCGCTGGCATCTGGACAAAATCGTCACCGGAATCTTGTGTGCTTCTGTCGTTGCCAAAATGAAAATCACATAAGAAGGAGGCTCCTCCAATGTTTTCAACAGGGCATTGAATGCGCCGATGGACAACATATGCACCTCGTCGATAATATAGACACGGTAACGTCCCTCTGTAGGGGAATATTTTACCTCGTCCCGAATCTGCCGGATATTCTCTACACTGTTATTGGATGCCGCATCAATCTCCATCACATTCATAGAAGTGCCCTGCAAGATTGCCTGACAGGCAGCACATTCATTGCAGGGACTTCCATCTACAGGATGGTCACAATTGACAGCCCGGGCAAAGATCTTTGCCACTGTCGTCTTACCGGTACCTCTGGTACCGCAAAACAGATATGCATGGCCTACCCGGTCTCCTGTGATCTGATTTTTCAAAGTGGAAACGATATGTTCCTGTCCCCGGACATCCTCGAACCGGGCAGGCCGCCATTTCCGATACAGAGTGGTGTACGCCATTGCATATCCTCCTTATTCTCATTCATCCCCAAAGCTGATTCCCACAAGCTTCGCCTCTTTTACCAGGGAACACTCCGCATCTACCATCTTTAACTTGCCTGCAATCTCAGACAGTGGAATCTTGGTTGTCTCGTTGTTCTTCATGCCTACCAGATAACCATATTCCTTTTTGGAAATCAGTTCTGCTGCTGCTGCACCCAAACGGGTAGATAACACTCTGTCGTATGCACAGGGACTGCCGCCTCTCTGGGTATGACCTGGTACGGTCACACGGATTTCCTGACCGGTCAGTTCTCCGATCTCTTTTCCTACCTTATATGCCACAGATGGATACAACTGTGCATCCTCTGCCAGCTTCTTCTTCAGCTGCTTCTTTGGCAGCTTGGCATCTTCCTTGCTAATGGCACCTTCTGCCACTGCAATGATAGAGAAACGCTTGCCCTCTGCCGCACGCTTCTTAATCGACTTTGCCACCACCTGTGGATCATATGGGATCTCCGGCAGCAAAATCACATCTGCCCCTGCTGCAATACCTGCATGAAGGGTCATCCAGCCTACCTTATGTCCCATGACCTCTACAATAAATACACGCCCATGGGAAGCCGCTGTGGTGTGGATACAGTCAATGGCATTGGTGGCAATGTCCACCGCACTCTGGAAGCCAAACGTCATATCAGTTCCCCACAGGTCATTGTCAATGGTCTTTGGCAGACCGATCACATTCAATCCCTCTTCACTAAGCAGATTAGCTGTTTTCTGGCTGCCATTGCCCCCTAATACCACCAGACAGTCCAGTTTCAACTGTTTATAAGTATTCTTCATGGCTTCTACTTTATCCAAACCATTGGCATCCGGCGTCCGCATCAGCTTAAATGGCTGTCTGGATGTGCCCAGTATGGTACCACCCTGGGTCAAAATACCAGAAAAGTCTCTGGGCTTCATCACTTTATAATCTCCGTAGATCAATCCCTTATACCCTTCCAGAAAACCAATGATCTCCACATCATCATACATATGATACAGTGACTTTGCCACGCCACGCATGGTGGCATTTAAACTCTGACAGTCACCGCCGCTTGTCAGCATACCTATCCTCTTTCCCATAATACCTCCCTTTCTGCCGCCCTTTTACGACCCGATGATATTAAATTTATTATAGCCGAAATGTCCGACAGCCGCAAGTATTATAGGTGTAAAATTCAACCCTGTTCACCTTTTGTCCTGAAATTCCATCCTACGTCACCGGAAAATTTGCGGTACACCCCTTGTGATACCATCTTCTCTGAATCATTACAAAAGATTTTTCATACTTTCCAGACTGATGGCAACGGTAGAGGCATTATGTAAGAGTGCCGATGTCCCCGGTGCCAAAACTCCTATCACACCGCCTGCGATCAATCCTGCATTGATGCCAATGATCAATCGGTAATTTCTGCCAATCCGGTGCATCAATGCTTTGCTCAGCCTGCGTAAAGTCACAATTTCCCACAGGTCCTTCCCTGCCACCGTAATATCCGCAATCTCTCTCGCCATCTGGGCTCCATCGCTGATGGCAATGCCTACATTGGCCGCAGACAATGCTGGAGAATCGTTGATGCCGTCTCCGATCATGATCACACTTCTGCCAGCAGCTTTTTCTGCTTCCACAAACTGCGCCTTATCTTCCGGCAGCACTTCTGAACGGTACTGTGTAATACCAAGCTTCTGCGCAATGACAGAAGCGGTTCGTTCGCTGTCCCCTGTCAGCATGACGATGCGCTCCAGACCTTCCTGACGCAGAGCCCGGATCACCGCCTCCGCTTCCGGACGAAGGGGATCACAGATGCAGATCACTGCCGCTAATACTTGTTCAATGGCAAGATACAGATAGGAACAGTCTCCCGGCAGTTGTTCCAGTTTCCATGCTTCCCCTTCCGGCACGATACAGCCTTCGTCTTCAAATACAAAGTGATAACTGCCGATGATGACTTTCTCTTCTCCTATGTAAGAGGATATGCCGTGTGCCACGATATAATCCACCTTCGAGTGCATTTCCTCATGTTCCAGATGCAGTTCCACTGCCTTTTGCACCACTGCCTTTGCCATGGAATGAGGGAAATGTTCTTCCAGACATGCCGCCACACGCAGCATCTCATTGGTATCTCTTCCGGAAAAGGCAATGACCTCCCGTACCTCCGGCTTTGCCTGCGTTAGAGTACCGGTCTTATCAAATACGATGGTGGTGCTTTCCGCCACTGCCTCTAAGAACTTGCCTCCTTTCACCACGATCTGGTGCGTGCCGGCTTCCTTCATGGCAGACAATACCGCCAGGGGCATGGATAGTTTTAAAGCGCAGGAAAAGTCAACCATTAACACTGACACTGCCTTGGTCGCATTGCCTGTCAACAGCCAGGTCAGTCCCGTGCCGAGCAGGGTATAGGGCACCAGACGGTCTGCCAGTCTGGAAGCCTTTCCCTCTAAATTGGACTTTAACTGTTCAGAATCCTCAATCATAGCCACAATCTTTTGGTATCTGGTATCCCCACCGGTCTGCTCTACCTGCAAAGTCAGTTCTCCTTCTTCCAGAACTGTTCCGGCGTACACCACACTGTCCTTTGTCTTGTGCACAGCAGCCGCTTCTCCGGTAAAGGATGCCTCATTGACCATACCGTCTCCTTCTGCCACAGTTGCATCAAAGGGAATCACATTGCCCATATGTACCACTACCTGGTCGCCTTTTTGAATCTGGTGAATGGGCACCAGTACCTGCTGTCCATCTTCTGTCTTTTGCCATACCTGTTCTACATGGAGAGACATACCTCTTGCCAGATCTACCACAGACTTTTTATGGGTCCATTCCTCCAGCAGTTCTCCTACTCCCAGTAAGAACATGACAGAACCGGCAGTGGACAGATTGCCCTGTGCAATGGATACTCCGATGGCGGTGGCATCCAGAACAGACACTTCCAGTTTGCCTTTTGCCAGGGTCTTGATTCCTTCATATAGGAAAGGAACACTCTTTGCCACTGTGATGACCGCATGAATGGGGGCAGGCAAAAACAGCCGTCTGGCATAATGCCAGAAGATATGCATCACCAGTTTTTCTTTGTATTCTGCATTCAGGGCACGGGAGGATGCCTGTGCCACTTCCTCCGGCAACACAGCCGTTTCCCATGAAAAAGCCTGCAATGCCGTCAGCACCGTTTCCCGGTCTTCTTCAAAATAAATGGTAACATCTGCCGTCTCCTGATATACCTTTGCCCTGGTCACCTGTTCTAACTGCTCCAGATAATATTGCAGGGTATCTGCCTGTTCCAGAGAACAGCGTTTCATGGCCAGATGCACCCGCACTCTACCGTGGATTTCATGTTTGATCCAAAATTTCATCTCTATCCTCCATTCTATTCCCATGAATCATTCTGCTTTGCAGCATATTTTCATTTCTCTTTCGTGCGAGGTCGCATCCTCGTGGGTCGCACTTTTTTTGGTGACAGAATCTTTCTGTTACCTAATAGGAATTTCCTATTACACAGAAAATGCAGCAGTGGGCACTCCCTCTGCTGCATCCTGTTTTGCTTTTTTCTGCTTACTCTACTGTCTGTGCAGCATCTTCATAAACCGCCGCTTCTTCTTCCGCTTCCCGCTTTGCATTGATATCCTTTGCTTCTGCGTAAATGTCTTCTGCATTCTCCTGTACCATCGTCACAGTATCCATGACACATTTCTTTGCCCGCAGTACAGCTGCTGTGCATTCAGTATATACTTTCTTTGCATCCTTACTTGCAAGTGCCTTGATGCCTGCTGTGCCAAACAGGACACCTGCTACAAATAATCCTGTGTGTTTCCAGTTGATCTGATTCCACTTCATATCCATCATCTCCTTGTGTTGGTACCCGGACATCTGCACGGGAATCGGTTCGCAGATGTCTGTTTTCCTCTTTGACTTTAGTATAAAATCCCCTGATTTCATTGTCAAATGAATTTCCTTTATTGAGAAAAACAGTCAGTTTAGTTTGGTGCTTGTAACTTTAATTACACATCACCTGTAATCGTCATTCTATCCTAACCCCTTTTCCTTGTTGAAATACTCA
>ONWL01000009.1 GCA_900321525.1 uncultured Eubacteriales bacterium | reverse complement strand
AGGGCAGGCTTTCATTGTTGCCGCTCTCTGTTCTGATTGTGATTTCGCCGTCGCCGATGCTCTCAAGCGATGTCAGAGTAAGAATCTTTACGCCGAGCGGATTGAGACGGGAGAGCGAATCGTCAATATGCTGGAACCAGGCCTTCGGAGCGACCGACGGAGCGGCCTCTATAATTGTGACATCATTGCCGTCAAGCGCGAGATTTTCAGCAGTTTCAAGTCCGGTGAGTCCGCTGCCGATAACGGCGACTCTTTTGTTTTTAAGTTTGATTTTCCCGAGCAGGATATCGGGAGCCGTGCAGACATTCTCTTTTTCAATTCCCTTGATTGAACGGGGAATTACCGGTTTCGATCCGGTGGCAATAACTATTCCGTCAGGTTTCAGGGCGGCAACCGATTCTTTATCCGCTTCGGTGTTGAATCTGAATTCAACGCCCAGCTTTACCGCCTGCGTCATCATATCCTCGATGCACCAATAGAGTTTATCCTTGAGGTGGCCTGCGGCGGCTGTGATAACCTGACCGCCCGGCTTTTCGCCTTTTTCAAGAACCGTAACCGAGAAACCTCTGCGCGCGAGCTCAATTGCCGAGGTAAGGCCCGCGGGTCCTGCTCCGATAACAATAAGTTCATGTCTTTTCATTTTCGGTCCTCCTTTTTAGGCTCAACTCCATACTGAGTCTGAATCTTCATTCCTTCCTCAAGAGGTGTAACGCAGGTTCTGACATTCGGAACGCCGTTTACAATCATTACACAATCTGTACAGCGTCCTATTGCACAGAAAATTCCTCTCGGCTTATGCTGCTTGGCAGTATAGCGGTGAACCATTACACCTGCGGCTTTCAGAGCTGCGGCAATTGAATCACCCTCATATCCCGTGAGTTCCTTTCCGTCAAAGAAAAATGTTATAGACTTACCCTTATTGTAGCTTTCAATAATCGGGTGTTCCTGAATTCTCACATTTATTCCTCCTTCCTCCTTAAACCTAAAGCAACGAGTTTTATTCTCTAAGAACTTTAAACAATTGCTTGTTTTCTGTTCTGTTTATATTTTAATCAAACCAAAACAAAATTTCTTGAAAAAATCGGACATAAATATGTTAACAAGAAAAATTTCTTGACTTTATGAAAAGTTCATAGTAAAATGATAGTATAAATTTGAACAGCAAAGACGCTTGGGTTATTCCTGAGCGTCTTTGCTGTTATTTTAAGGAGGGTTTTCAGTATAATCAATCAATACATGAATAATATAAATATAAAACTTCGTCAGCCATTCTTTTCATTTGGTGTTGAAAATTACACTGAACAGTATGTTTGCTCACCTTTTGTTGAATTGTTTTATAAATTCTCAACTCAAAAAACAATTGACCGCTCAAATCGTGATTATTTCATGGTATGCATTCCCGATGGCTGTGTTGACGTGCTTTTTATCCGCCAGAATGACAGATACCGCATTGAACTTATTGGGACGCCGGTCTGTCACAAACACCTAATCGTATACCCCGAGGCAGAATATTTTGGGATGCGTTTACAGCCAGGAATATCACTCCCAGATTTTGATGTTTCCATAAGTGAAATTACCGATACCGAAACTTTTGTTCCACAGTTTTCCAGTACATACTACTGCCTTACAGAAAAAATTTTTGCGTCGGAATCATTCGAGGAGCGAATGAATTTGTTTATGACTCATTTCAACAAATATCCATCATCTGCTTTTATGGTAAACGATGCAGTTCAGCAGATAATCCGCATGATTCAAGAATCTCATGGTTCTATGGATATTTCCGAAATCGCTGAAAGCATCTGTTATTCCGAAAGACATACCAACCGTATTTTTTCTGGAATCATGGGATATTCGCCCAAACTTTTTTCAAGAATAGTCCGCTTTCAGTATGCCGTTGAAAATATAATGAAAAGCAATGATGAACCTGTTTCTGATCTTATAAGTTCTCTCAGTTATTCCGACCAGTCGCATTTTCAGCGTGAATGCAAGGAATTTACAGGTCTTACACCAAAACAGTTTTCACACTTCTGTTCTGAATATATTAAAAAGCGAGGATGAGTTATGAATAACAAGGAACTTGAACTTTATTCTTTTTTGATGAGAGAGTCCATTGAGTTTGTCAGATACTGTCACCATCCATACAAAAAGCGCATTGAATTTGAACAGCTCATACATAAATCAAGACATAAGACTTCTGTCCCCAAAGTCAAAGTATCCCGTATAAAGAACAGTACAGAATTTATGATTTGCATATATGAAACAGTTTTGCCTGATTCGGTAGAGACGGAAGATATTCCCGATAATGAAAAGAATCCGTATTCTCTTATTGCCTGTACTCCCGAAACTGTTACTCCTCTGGGGCTTGTATTTGATACAGACCACAGATTTCAGGTATATATCGAACACAGGCTGTGCAACGAAAAATACTTGATATTTCCAGCCTGTTCGGAAACATCAAGCGCAGTATTGTCTCCGAAAGTATTTACTGAAAATTTTCTTTACAAAACAGGTCACGAAATAATATATTACTGAAAATTAAGACACTTGTCTCTTGTACAAGTGTCTTAATCCTCTATATTTCAATGCTCCTCATTGTGTTTCTGATCCATTCTGCACTGTTTCTAAGAAGTTCTGTTTCAGTATCCGTAAGCGGAAAATGATTTTGTTGTGTATACCGTTATTTCCAATATTATAACTTCGCTCCGATAATTGCCTGCATTTCAATTTCAACAAGCTGAGTAGGTCTGTTGAGTTCTTTGATTCCCAGCCATGTGCAGCAGGGACGGTTCTCTTTGAAAAATTCAGAATAAGCCTTTGTTATTTCACCGTTGTACGATGAGCTAGTAGCATAAATAT
This sequence comes from uncultured Eubacteriales bacterium, assembly GCA_900321525.1. Lineage (GTDB taxonomy): Bacteria > Bacillota > Clostridia > Lachnospirales > Lachnospiraceae > UBA2942. The sequence goes on along the minus strand of ONWL01000009.1, from coordinate 14,008 downwards.
TTACCTTCACTACTTCTTCTTTTGAGACACCATTTTCTTCAAGAAGCCCCACAAGTTTGGTAAATATGTATTTTGCCTGAGCATAGGGATCGCCCTCCCCGTAAACGGTTCCTTCGGGAGTTACTGCTGTAGTTCCCGAAACATAGACGAAAGATCCTGCCTTTAATACTCGTGAGTATCCTGCAACATCTTCAAATGCTGCTCCACCTTTGATATTTTCTCTCTTGAATTCCATTTTCTGTTCCTCCTATTTCATCAAAAATCAATATCTGCATCGTAATAACAAGCCTTAAGAAGCTGTTCTATTTCTTCCTGAGATGGATTTCGGGGATTTGAACCGGTGCAAGCATCACCGATTGCATTTTCAGCAACTGTTGAAAGCTTTTCAATGAATTCCTTTTCACATATTACAGACTTGTCAGAAACTGCTCCGCCTTCACCATAATAACAGATAGCCTGTGGAATATTCATCTGGTCATTTAGTCCCCTGAACCATTCGATAAGATTCTCAACCTTTTCTTCTGTAGTCGTTCCACCGAGCTTTAGATAATCTGCAATTTCAGCATATCTTTCTGCTGCTGCCGGAATCTTTGAATTGTATTTTGTAACTTTCGGAAGATACATTGCGTTTGCACAGCCGTGAATAATCTGAGAACCGCTGTATGCGATACCTGTTTTATGTGCAAGAGAATGTACAATTCCAAGAAGTGCATTGGAAAAAGCCATACCTGCCAGACATGAAGCATCGTGCATTTTGGCTCTTGCCTCCATACAGCCATTATAAGACTTTACAAGATACTTGTCGATCATTCCGATTGCGTACAATGCAACTGCATCTGTATAATCACTATAAATGGTTGATACATATGCTTCAACCGCATGAGTAAGAGCATCCATTCCAGTAAAAGCAACAAGTCTGGGAGGCATTGATTCAACAACGGAAGCATCAACAATCGCAACATCCGGTGTGATATTGAAATCAGCAAGGGGATACTTGATTCCGCTGCTGTAATCCGATATGATTGAAAAAGCTGTTACTTCTGAACCTGTTCCCGAAGTTGAAGGAACTGCGCAGAATTTAGCCTTTGTACGCAGAGTTGGGAAACTGAAAGGTACACATAAGTCTTCAAACTTGGCATCAGGATATTCATAAAATGCCCACATTGCCTTTGCAGCATCTATTGTCGAACCGCCTCCCACTGCAATAATCCAGTCCGGTTCAAATTCAAGCATCTTTTTGGAACCTTTTATCGCCGTTTCAACAGAAGGATTGGGTTCAACGCCCTCAAACTGAGATGTTTCAAACCCGCTTTCCTTTAAGTAAGTAATGACCATCTTGAGTGTTCGGTTTTCTTTCATGGCTTTATTGCCACTTACTACAAAAGCCTTACTGCCCTTTAACTGTTTAAGAGCTTCGAGTGCTTTTTCTCCGTGATATACATCACGTGGGATTGTAAATCGTTCCATGAAAATACCTCCTTGCATAGCAAAATAAATTTTATACCAAATTTCTTTGGTGATTATAGAATACTGTTAATTCAAGTTATTTTATAGAATAAATCGGACAGCTCAAAAATTCGAGTGCTTTGAGATTAGAGAATTCGCTACCACGGTCAGCCATACAGCGATTGTATTTACCATATATATTATTCTGGAATGGATACAAAGGAACCAGAACGACCAGAAGACATGTCGAATAACAATCTAATAAATTTTACAATCTTCAAACTTTTATTTTCCCTACATATTAATATGACGATAAAAATTTCAGCTGGTTACACTTTTTCTATTTTTTTATATATCAACTGTATAGTACAAGAATAGGATTCTTCGAACGCAGAATTTTTGCACCGAGCGCATTGCGCATGCAACTTTTTCTCTTAGCGCAAGATCGCATCCTAGTGGGTCGCACTTTTTGGGTGACAGACTTTTTCTGTTACATAATAGGAATTTCCTATTACACAAAAAACATCTGCAAAACCACTGCCATTTTGCAGGCATATGATTTTGCAGATGTTTCTATTGTCTAAATATCTATGTATATTTTTACTGTTCCGACAGGTTTTTCTGTCCCTGTACCACATGGGCAATGATCTTTCCTTTGTCAAACCGGAATACCTCATCACAAAGTATGGCGATATCCTCATTGCTGTGGCTGGCAAGCACCACTGTCTTGCCCTTCTCCCGCTGTGCCAGAAATACCTTCCGGATCTCATCCACACCATCATTGTCCAGACCGGACAATGGTTCATCCAACAGCAGGATATCCGGGTCTTCCATCAGTGCCTGGGCAATGCCCAGACGCTGGCGCATCCCCAGTGAATAGGAACCTACCTTCTTCTTGCTGTCCGGATCCAGACCTACCGTGGCGATGGCACCCCGAATCTGGGCATCTGTGATCTTCCCCCGGATCATGGCCAGCAGCTGGAGATTGCGGAAACCAGAATACTCTGACAGAAATCCGGGACTCTCAATGATGGCACCTACCTGTTGTGGCATCTCCATATCCTTCCACAACAGCTTCCCGTCGTAGGAGATGGTTCCCTCTGTGGGACGGACAAATCCCAGCATATGTTTGAGCAGCATGGTCTTGCCGGAACCATTTCTGCCTACCAGTCCGTAAATCTTTCCCGGTTCCAGTGTCAGGTTGATGCCATCTAACACTGTGGCAGTTCCAAATTTTTTTGTAAGATTTGTAATCTGAATCATCTTGCTTTTCTTCCAATCATTCTTCTCATTTTTTGATTGTATCATTTCTTTCCAATGTCATATATTTCATCCTCATGCGGGACTTGGATAAAAGGTTTTGATACTGCCTCCTACCCGGGCATCTAAAATCAAGTACCCCTCAGAAGTAGAAGTTCCTCTGGCAATGAATCCTTCCGACTGCCACAATGTCTCATCGGACTCTTTCGGCCGGAAAGAAATCTTCCAGCATGGCACCACACTGGATGTGGTCATCTCATCATCTCTGGCGTAAGGATTTTCACAATAGACCAGTTCATATCCGGTCACTTCCACCAGACTATATGGTAAACCATACATCTGAAACAGATTCACGGTCTGGTTCTTTGCCTCTTCTTCTGTGAGCACCTCTACTTCCTGACGACTGACTTCATGAAACACCGGTTCCATAAACACATCACACAAACCATACTTCGGACTGTAGACCATATAGCAGACACTGTTCACATCTACAAATGCCATTTCGGTATCTACATCCACCAGTTTTCCATTTCGGTAAATCACCAGATACGCACCTTCCTCTTCCTGCCAGGTATCCTGTCCTTCCTCTGGTGAAGAAATCCCCATCAGATTTCCAAATTCAGGGTCTAAGGCATAGATGCGCTTCTCTGTGTAATCATATCCCACCGCTTCCATGACACGATCACATGCCTGCTCCGCTTCTTCCTTCCCTCCATTGGGCAATTCTTCTTCCGGAAACAAGCTTTCCAAACGCATATCCTGTAACATCACTGCGCCCCATCCAGATGCGGTCAATGCCTGATAGCGAATGTGATAAGGTGGTTTTGTATATCGAAACTCTTTCTCTGTATAAAAGATCAGTCCTGCCCCATCATCCGTAGCATACACCCACACATTTCCCTGCTTCTCTTTTTCGTATGGATCGGTTCCAAATATAGCTTCTGCCACCGCCTCTTGATCCAGTGTCTCTGCTTCTAACTTGATCTCATAATAGACCTGCTCAGCATCCTCTTTTCCAGAACTGATTTCTGTTTCCTCCTGACGATCTGACTGTGTGACACTTTCTGCCACAGACGTATGCTCCGTCACCTGTATCGATCCATCCGTACTTTGCTGTACAGTACTGGCTGTATGACACGCCGTACACAACAGACTGATGGTCAACGCCATTCCGATTGTTCGTTTTTTCATACCGTTCTCTTCTCTCCTTTTTGATATACAATTTCAGTAGACATTTGCGAAACTCTTTCATCAGACCGGAAAACATCCTGTATATCAGAAAGCTTTCTCTGTTACAACTGGATCAGCAAAATATCCATCTTTCTGGATTTTCTGGCAATCAGGAAAATCAGAAAGGCCGATAGTCCCAATCCGGCTACAACAATATACGGTATGGTCAGCATCCCTGTTCCACTGTATTTCTGCACATTTTCTATGCTGCTCCAACTGACCGGAGACAAAAGCAAATCAAACATATTGTAGGAGGTCTGGGTATACCGCAATACCGGATCTAACAACACCAAAAATACCGCCACTGCCACCCCGGACCAGGATTTGCCGGAATACAGATTGATGCAGTAGATGAGTAACCCCAACAATACCATCACCAGCCAAGATACCAAAAAGGTATACACGACGGCTGTTTCCGGTGTGGCATTAATCAGCAGCGCCGGCGGCAAGGAGATACCGGTAAATATCTGCAAATAGACATCCATTGGACTGTCAAATGCTGTCATGATGCTCTCTCCCCATCCCTGCCCGATGCTGGCACAGGGAAGGGCAAGCAATGTGGAGATCACAAACAATTCCAGCATATAGCAGAAACTACCTGCAATCACATACAGCACCTCTCCTAACCACCATCCGCTGCGCTGACTGCGTAGAATGAGAAAATATTTGTGTTCATCCAAAAACGGTGCATTACAAAACAGAAAGATCGTACCAAAGAACAACAGTACTTTCAATAATCCATTGGCATTCATGGCATCTGTAAACAATAACGGCAGTAAAAACAGGGTATTCTTTTCCTGATGTGTGACTGCATAAATAGGTAACTTACCAATATACACACAAATCAACAAGGCCGACAACACCAGCAGTACCAAAATCCGGTCATTTTTCCGCCATTCTGCCAGATTCTCTCTGGCAATCACCCATGCCGCTTTAAATGTTTCCATTGTGTACCCTCCTGATCATGGCACGATATAGCCCCCATCCACACAACGCAGTTAAGGTGCCTAAAACTAAAATCCCATATCCATATTCCAACAGAAAACTGTTCGTTCCCAACACTCCTACACCGGAACTAATGTACCATAGATTGATCGCCATAATCCGTGGTACAGTTGTCAGTGCATACAACACATAAAATGCGGCAAACGGAATGGCAACTGCCACATAACGGCTTGGCCGATATACTGACAACCACATACTAAGTGTGGTCAAAAAGACAACAAACAGGGCAAACAGCACTGCCCACAAAACCACCACCAGCCACGGAGCAGGTGATGCTGCCAGAATGTGCATATATCCAAATGCGCCATCATATAATCCCCACTCATTCACCAAAGGCATAATGGGAAGCATGCCAATACCAAACAATAAGAACCCCAATACAGTGGCTGCAACCACAGCCGCTGCATTCATCAGTACCTTCGACAGACAATACTGCCGCAAATCCATCCGGCAAAGGATCATCCGGCTATAATGGGAACTTAAATCATCACTGACCGTAAAACAGGAAATGGCGGACAACATGACCACCATCACTGTCTTAAACCGGTCAAAAATCAAGATTTCTTCCATTCCGCTCAAACTACAAATGGTTCCATATTCTAACCGATATGTAAAATAATTTTTGATGCGATCCATATCACAAATCGCCATTAATATCGGAATCAGCAGTACCACGATCCAAAAACGCCAAGTACAGAAATTCCGTTGAAAATCCGTTTTGAAATATTGTGTTTGCTTCATGCACTAACATCCACATCTGTTATAATTATAGTAGTCTGGTTTCCACGTGCCCGATACATTGTATCCAGCCAAAGTACTACCGGTGTTGGCCCGTAAATGAACGATACCTTCATGAGAACTAGACCAATATCTCATATGATGTTCTTTGTAATCTGTTATTATTGCATTGTCGCAAATTTGTCGTCCATCTGATGCAATTACAATATAATTTGTAGGAGTTCCAGAGCCAAGACTATTATTGTCTTGAGTTACCACGGAATAAGTAGAACCGCAAGTTTTACGCCCCTGTATGCCAAAAGTATAACCATTTTCAGCAGACTTTAACGTAAACCTAAAATAAATACTCCCATCTCTGGTTGTGGCAGCCTTAGGCACTACCGTCCCTGTCTGCAATACACATAACAAACTGAACACCACTGCTACTATTTTCCATTTCTTCTTCATTTTATCGCACCTCGTCTTGTATATTTCAGATTTCCACTGGCTTCTCTGCAGTATCGGATCCATGAAGCGTAACCTAAAACTCTCTTGGGTTACATTCCCAGTGCAAATCTTTCCCCATTATACAAAAAACGTATTCATATTTCAACCGATTTTCTACGAACAACCACTTTTTTTTCACAAACAACAGCCAGAACCTCCCTTTCGTTACATGCATCTTCTCTCCATCATGTCCAATAGAAACTTTTGGTATTGTTCTCTCACCCTGTTCTTATATTTTCTTCCCAAAGGAAGTGGCGTTTTGAGTTCATCCAATATGACTTCTGTGACCCGAATCTCTTTTACATGCAGTAAATTCACAAAATAAGACTTATGGATTCTGACAATAGAGGTATGTGCCAACCCCTGTTCCCACACTTTCATGCTCTGTGTCACCAACTGTCCTTTTTCCACATCTTCCGTATATAATATTGTATACTCTCCGTTTCCCTGAATATACTGCACATCCTCTGCGTATATGACTTCTTCACGCCTTCCATTTTTATAATGTATCTGTGTTTCTTTTTCCAGTCCATCAGACACTTTCTGCAGCCACTTTCCTAGTTCTGCTTGCTTCACTGGCTTGTTCAGAAATCCAACTACATTGATGCCAAACGCTTCCTGCATCACTTCTGCATGGTTGGTCACAAACAAAATATTCTTTACATTCCCTTGCTTTCCCAATCTGTTTTTTATTGTAATCCCGTCTATGTCTCCCATTTCGATATCCAAAAGCAGCAAATCTACTCGCCCCAGTGTTCCACTGATGCAATCTCGAAGCAAATCCTCTCCTGATCCATAAGACATACATTCATATGCCTTCTCGTGGTCTTGAAAATACGTCTCTACAATCTGCCTGATCTGTTGTATATATAGTTCATCATCATCACAAATCACAAGACGAACGCATCCTTTATCCATTTTTCATTCCCCTCTTTCCAAAGCATTGTAATCCTTCTTTTTATGAAACACAATTCTTATTATATAATCTTCTCAAAGTATGTGCAACTTATTTTGAACACACCTTTCTCATAAACAAAGTGAATTGTTGCATTTCTCCCGCAATGCCCTTCTAATTCTGGCAGAAAACGGAATGGTGGTTTCATCTCGCAGAACAATCTCTTTGGCATCCCAGTCAATCTCCTGGATGTAATCCAGATTCACAAGATACATCCGATTACATCTGAAAAAACGTTCATCCAACGTCTTCTTCACACCTTTCAGATTGCCGCAAAATTCTATGATCTGATTTCTTCCATATAATGTCACTTTTTTGGATATATGAGGCGAAACCTCAAAATAAAAAATATCTTCATAGGGAATCTGCCAAAGTTTGCAGCCAGACTTTACCCTGAAATGATGCGCCAGATGTTCCTCCTCCACATTCTGATTCAACTGACCCACATGTGCCAGACATTGTCCCACTCGTTGCTTCAAATCTGTACACTCCTCTTTCACGATAAAATCCATGGCTTCTACCTTATAATAAAATGTCATATGGCTCATCTCAGAGTGGGTTGTGACAAAAATAATAAATGCTCTGGGCTGGTGTGCCCGAATTTCCACTGCCAGATCCAATCCATTGATTTCCGCTCCCAGATCAATATCCAGAAAATAAATTCCCGGCTCATTGCTCTGTTCCATCTGATCCAGAATCTGCCTTGGATGGTCTGCGACCAACTCTATTTTCATATCCAACTGTTCTTCCTGAATCACTGCTTCAATTGCAGCTACCATCCTGTCTAATTGTTTCTGGTTGTCTTCACATACATATATTTTCAGCATATTCCCTCCACTTCCTGCTGCGATTCATCTGTCTGTTCCATCTCCTGTCTCGTATCTGATCTTCCATTCCAAATCGACTCTGTCGTTTGTGTTTTTGCCTGCAAAACTCAGGATTTTGCTTCGCAAAACTTTCGCGGAATAGCAATTCTTGAATAGTTACGCATTTTCATATATAGTCAAATACAAGAAACAGGACTGCTGCTTCACATCCTGTTCCTTGTATTCCTTCTCCCTGTCATCCTGGATTTTTCTGTAAAATCAAGATGTTTGATCTCTCGTAATGGATGAGAGGATTTTTATTGTTTTGAACCGAACTCCCTTGCCTGCCACCACAGACAAATCCTTGTATACACAAAATATCCAATCCATGTGCCGCTGCAATTGAACACAAAATCATCAATATCCATATATCTGCCGGAACAGTATTCCAATCCTTCTATGATACCTGCCATGACCAGAGAAATCAGAAGCACTTTCCACCAGTTCCAGCGGTACTTAGAAAAAGAAACCGGCAGCAAGAACCCCACTGGTGCAAACAATATCACATTATACCCCATCTGTGCAATGGAAACCACCGGATTTTCTATCAACGACTGCACACTGTAAAAGACAGGAACCAAATTAGGTGCCATAAAAAATTTAGGAAAGCCATCCACAAACACTTTGTAGGCATCCGTCAAAAACACAATCCCAGCCAGACTTGTCAGAAGCAGGAATCTACCTCCCCACTCCAAGTAGCTTCCTTTTTTCCGGAGAACCAAACAAAAAATAAACCAGATGCCCCATATGAGCAACGCAATCTCCATAGAAGGCAGTAAATAATGATTTAGTGCGCCAATAATATCCATCATTTCAAATCCCTTTCAATACCTTTGTTCTTTAGAAGCATTTACCATTCATCTAATTATCAGATTTATCGCATTCATTTTTTTCTGTCTAAAATACAAATACTGTCCAAAACAGATCAATAGCATTAAAATCTTCTCAACCACAACGATTCCCTGAGCAATACTTAACATTTATTTCTTCTCCCATTCAATCAATGTGATTGAGGATGATTTTCTCTTTGTTGGTCAATACCAGAGCATATACCGCTCCTACTATCAGCAGAACCAATGCACTGCACAACATATAAACCACATTCATCTGGATGCCTTCTGGTGTCATGCATCTATTCAGACTGATGATTCCTCCCAGAAAAATAACATACGTAAAAATCTGGGCGACTTTCGCTGCTCCGACAGATAATTGCCACATACAAAACCCATTAATCACGCCGTAAGAAAACTGAAAAATCATTGATATGACCAGCGCAGCCAGAAAATGAACCGCCGAAAAGGCAAACACCTTAAAAGCCACAACAAACACTAATGTACTTATCATATACGAAGGTACAAAACACAAGAGACCGATGTATACAGAAAACATAACCTTAGCTGTCAAAACCTGTCTGATTGACATCGGCAAAGAAAAAAGTGAATCCAACGCATCCATACTTTTCTCCTGCCAGAACTTCAAAGTACTCATAAATGCCACATATGACAAAAACATAGACACATAGCTTACACTCCCCATCAGGAGAGGTTTCAAATCTGTCACACCCTCGTTCAAAAATGTATTGCACTTTGAAACGGAAGTTGCAAGTAGGATAATACCGAATACCACAATTATAAACAACAGTGATTTGATATTTCTACGAACAGCAATTCGTTCCTTATATGCGATTGCTTTCAGACATTTCATTTTCATGGTCATTCTTCCCTCTTACTAAACTAAAATATTTTTCTCTCAAGCTGTTATTTACTTCACCAATCTCTATAAAATTAATCTTATTATTAAGAAGAAAGCTTGTAATCGCACTGATATCTGGTTGTTCTTGGCATACCAGATGCATCTCCTGGTGAGAAAGTTTTATCTCACCAATTCCTAGTTTATACAGTCCTGCAAGTTGATCAATACTGCAATTTTCCTTCAGTTTTACTCTTACAACAGACTGCGTGTCTGTAAGGATATTTTCAAGAAGTCCTTCTGCAAGAATACGGTGTTCCAGTATGGCTACTCTGTTGCAAAGTTCCTCAACATCATTCAGGTTATGCGAACTGATGAATATGGTACAAGTTTCTTTTGCATTCTGTATAATCTGTTTGATATCTGCCTGACCTTCAGGATCCAGACCAATCATAGGCTCATCAAGTATCAGTATCTCAGGGGAAGCAAGCAGTGCTCTTGCCAATCCAAGACGTTTCCGCATGCCTCTTGAAAATTCATTCACTGTTTTGTCACTGACATGTTCCAAATTTACCATTTCAAGAAGTTCCTTAATTCTATGCTCCCGCCCCTCTCCTTTATGGTAGACCATATCAAAAAATTTCATATTTTCATATGCCGTCAAATTGGTATACAGCCCATCATTGTCAAAGCAGAACCCAATTTTAGATCTTATGTTTTCTTGATCCGGTTTTCCTCCCAATACCACCACTTCCCCTTGCGTCGGTTCAAGCAATCCCATGGTCAGTCGGATGGATGTTGTCTTACCAGCACCGTTCGGTCCTATATAGCCAAATACATCATGTTTTTGTACACGAAAGCTGACATCATCCAGGACTGCTGTGCTTCCAAACTGTTTATACACGTTCTTAAATTCAATTACGGTATCCATATATCCCCCTTTTTACTGAACAGTCCTGTTTCTAATGCATTCAAAATCTGTAATATCGACCAGATCATCGCCCCTTTTCTACTGAGCAGTCCTGTTTCTAATGCATAGTTTTGTCTGGTTCAATTTATTGCGTGTCATCTGTAAACTTGCTGGATTTCCCTTATGTTTTACCATTGCCGCATTTACAATTTTCATCTTCTCTTTGTAAAAGTACTTTCCTACATTGCGAGTATCTTTGCCGCTTTGCTTTTCTCCATTCCCGCAAACCGTGATCACTTGTTTACAGTCCTCATTTTACCACAAACATTTCCTTTATTTCACTTTTGTAATAAACAGGCGTTTTTGCGCCTTAAGCGTTTCTTTTCCTCTCCCTTTTGTGAGAAACAGGCATTTTCTCTATCTCCTCTACCCATAGGATAATACCATTTTCCGTTGACAAGTTTCATTATATATCTTACAATAATCGTGATGAAAAACATGGTAAATATACAGAGTCCCCTTTTTCTATTGCAGGATGCACTCTGTATTGAGCAAACCGATCTTGAACGCATATAAGCAATCCCCCGCCTCTAAATCGAAGAGACGTAGGTGGGGGTACGGGGGGATGCTTATGTCGGAAGGGGTTAAAACCCCTTCTGACAAGCTGCGAAGCAGCATGCGTTCATGAGTATGGAGCGAAGCGGAATATGAATGTCCGCTTTACAAGGAGTTTTTGTGTTACATTTATATATTTGTGAAGACAATGCACTGCACAGACAACAACTGGTATCCACGATAGAAAAGATCATATTAATGGAGAACTTTGATTTGACTTTGAAATGTGCCACAGCCGATCCTGATGAATTATGTTCTGTCGCCTCTTCTGCCAATGACACTGGACTATATTTTCTGGACATCGATTTGCATGCAGAGATAAACGGTCTGGAACTGGCACAGAAAATTCGCCAATTTGATATGCGTGGTTTTATTGTGTTCGTCACCACCCATTCTGAAATGTGCAGCATGACTTTTTCTTATAAAGTAGAAGCCATGGATTTTATTGTAAAGGATGACATAGAAAATCTACACCAAAGAATCCTACAGTGCATCCAGAAAGCGTATGAACGATACAGTTCCCCAAACAATCAGACCCAACCGGTTTTCCGTATCAGCACAAGGGACAGGGAGCAGTGCATTCCTTATGACCATATTTTGTTTTTTGAAACAACTGCCAATGCGCATAAGGTATTGTTACATACATATGACGGTTTCATGGAGATCCCCGGTCAGCTGAAACAACTAGAACTCCAACTATCCAGTGACCCTCGTTTTTGCAGATGTCATCGATGTTTTCTTATCAACTGCGATCATATTCTGCATATTGACATGAAAACGCATATGGTCACACTGGATAACCAGGAAACATGTCTGGCATCCTCAAAAGGAATCAAATTATTACTGCACCGTCCAGACAGCCCATAATTTTTTGATTGCTTAGAGCAAATACGACATTTTATTAGATAGGTAGTAACTATTCAGGCGTCACTATTCTGCGAAGGTTTTGCGAAGCAAAATCCTGAGTTTTGCAGGCAAAAACACAAACGACAGAGTCGATTTGGAATGGATTTTTGCCCGTAACTGTGAGGGTACTGAACAGTTACGATAGGTATAGGTATTCCATATGACTCTTTTTACAAATTTTTTAACCAGCGCATGGATTCCCCTTGCACTTGGCATTTTTCTATATCACCCGAAACGCCCCAGGGAGTTTTATGTAGGACTTGATCTGATTTTTGCTGCTTTGTTCCTCACGGCAACTATTGCCGGAAATGAACTGACTCTGCTCATTAATGTTGCATTCATGGCACTTCTCTTTTATTTTGTCATGGGATGCCGCCTGATCGAACTGATTTATATTCCCATTTCCTATATATTGATTGTTTTGTGTGATTATGGAATAGAATCATTGTGTCTGACCATTTTTCCAATTTCAACTGAGACAATGCTATATGAATACCCGTATAGCTTTTACTCTGTTTTATTGATCACTGTTTTAGTCACAATATTGGCTTTTGGAGGGCGATTTGTCATTAGAACGTTCAAGAAACGGATCCGCAATCCCTTCCATCCTTCCGTGCTTCTGTTGATTGGCGGAAACCTGATTTTATGTGCCATCCTTTTTTTGGTCAACTCCTGGGCAGGGAGACAAAATGGATTTCCCGAATCTGTCTTAAAGACCAATTTGATTTTATTTTGCATTTATGCCTTTTCTACGATTCTGTTATCCTTATTTGTGTTTCACACTTTTGCAGAAAAAGAGCGCATAGAACGAAAAAAAGAAGAGTACCGGCAATTACAGGAATATACCAATCAGGTAGAGCAAATGTATGGGCAACTGCGGGCTTTTAAACATGATTATACCAATATCCTACTCTCCATATCCGGTTATCTTTCTGAACAAAAATACAGGGAATTGTCCGAATACTTTTATCAAAGCATTCTTCCTGACAACCAAAAGTTGAACCAAAGTCAATATCGCCTGCACCAATTGTCTCATATCCAGAATCCTGCCCTCAAAGGATTGATTTCTTCTAAATTAATCTATGCCCACGAACTGGGAATTCATGTTTATATTGATATTCTGGATGACATAGAACAGTTCTATATGGATATGGTAGATTTATCCAGAGTCATTGGCATTTTTTTAGACAATGCCATTGAAGCGGCATCGGAATCACCGGAAAAAGAACTGCGTTTCAATGCCGTTTGCCAGCCCCATTCCATTGCGTTTGTGATTTCCAATTCGTTTGCGGATCACCAGATCCCCTTAAAGAAACTGGAATGCATGGGAGTCTCTACAAAAGGAGCACATCGAGGTATGGGACTGCACAATGTCAATACGATTCTAAGTCAATATGACAACGTATTCAAAAACACCACCATCGCAGATGGCTTTTTCATCCAAAATCTGCACATACAGAAAAAATAGGGATACACCCTTTTTCATCACAAGTGTTATGCAAAGAATCGATCCTGATACAATCCATTGTTCTATTGTTTCAAAAAACACGCTGTTGCCATCGTGACCACAGCGTGTTTCTATGCTTACTTTTTCTTTTGATTCTATTTGTACAAATCTTCTTTGTTCAATTTCATATAGAAAGCAACACCCGAAGAATCACTTGGATCCTCCGGATATACACATTGTATCTATACCAATCCCTTCCGATCTCACCGTCTCTGCACACATTACTGTACATACCCCAGTGCTTTGACCGGCTCCATTTTAGACGCCCTTCGTGCCGGTGCATAGGCACAGAACAGTCCGATACAGGTACTGAACAAAATACAGAACAGGATGTGTTTCATGGTGACCTGATATAATGTAAAGTGCAGATCCGGATAAACCGAACGGATCACCTG
>ONWL01000005.1 GCA_900321525.1 uncultured Eubacteriales bacterium | reverse complement strand
TGTGGTGGTGTTACTGACCATGGATCCGGATGAAAATCCATACAAGATCACCGGGGAGCAGGAACTGTTCTACATGAGTAAGCAGGTAGTGGCTCGCCTCACCGCCATGGCAGACCGGATCAATCGGGAGACAAAATCTCATGTGGAACTGAAACCGGTGGAACGGATTTACGAAACCAGACCGGTGGCAGAACCCCTTCGGGCATTGGAAAAGGGATTGTTTCGCCATCCGGTACAGGAATATCCGGCACCGGCAGAGGCAATCCATCTCCATCAGGCAAAAAATCCAGAGGAGGAAGTGCGGTATGTATTGACCCGGGTTCTTGCCTGTATCCGGGAGGGATTCCGGTATCGGGAGATTGCTGTGATTTGCAGTGACATGGAAACCTATATTCCCATTTTGGAGAAATGGTTTGACCGGGCAGATCTGCCTGTGTTCATTGACCGGAAGAAAAATCTGTCCGGTAATCCTCTAGTGGAACTAATTCCTTCTGTGTTAGAAGCAGTGGAAAAACAGTATACCTACGAGTCTATGTTTCGCCTGCTTCGCAATCCTCTGATCGGTCTGACCCGCAGACAGGTGGACTATCTGGAAAATTATGTGAAAGCACTGGGAATTTCCGGCTGGAAGTGGCAGCAGGAGTGGACATTTGTGTACCGGGGCATGCCTGTTTGTGGATTTACAGAAGAATCCGGTGGAGAAGTCCTATCTCAGCAGAATGGGGCAGGCAGCAGTGAAATCCAGGCAATGCCAGGAAGTCAAATACAGGGAAGTAACATACAGGGAAGTGGGACACCGGAAGCAGAAAAATATCAGTATCATCTGGCTTCTCTCAATGACCTGCGGGAACAGATTATGTCCTGGCTTCTTCCCATAGACCGTGCCTTTGCACAAAAGAAAGACGTAAGAGAGATCACCACCTTGCTGTATGGCTTTTTATGCGGTTGTATGGCAGAGGAACAATTGCAGGCACAGGCGGACCGGTTTGAGGCAGCCGGTGCATTGGCACAGGCAAGGGAATACAGCCAGTGTTTTGGCAAGGTCATGGGACTGTTGGATGAGCTGGTGGGATTAATGGGAGAGGAGGTGCTTTCCCTGTCTGCTTATGGGGATATCTTATCTTCCGGATTTGAAAATCTACAAGCGGGTCTGATTCCACCCTCTATTGACCGGCTGGTCATTGGAGATTTACAGCGAACCAGACTGGACAGTGTAGAAGTGCTGTTTCTCCTTGGATGCAATGACAGCTTGATTCCTGCCGGCAATGGAAAGCACGGATTGTTGTCTGATCTGGACAGAGAGTGGTTGAAACAGACAGAAATCGAACTGGCCCCCACCAGTAAGGAGGAGGGCTTTTTTGAGCAATATTATCTGTACCTGATGCTGACAAAACCCGGGGCAAAGCTGTATCTGATCTGGTCCGGGGTCAGCAGTGACGGAAAAGCGCTGCGTCCCTGCTATCTGGTGAACCGAATTCGCAGGCAGTTCCCACAGGCAGAGGAAAGCACCCAGGACAGCTTGTCAAAAGAAGCCCAGATCTGGCAGCCGGAAGAGAGCATGGGACTGTTGATGGAAGGCTTGCGGGCACACAGACAGGGGGAAGAGAATGGCTGGTGGCAGGATCTGTATGGCTGGTATCACAGACAGCCCCAGTACAGACCCCGCCTGGAGCATGTGCTGGATGGACTGTTTGCGGCTTACCGAGAGGAACATCTGTCTCCGCAGGTGTCTGCACGGATTTTTGGAAAATATCCATTAAACAGTGTGACCAGACTGGAAACCTTTTCCGGCTGTGCCTATGCCCATTTCCTGACCTATGGACTGGGTCTGTCAGAACGGCAGGAATATGCCTTAAATGCAGCGGATTATGGCAACATTTTCCATGAAGCCATTTCCCGGTTTTTCGGTCTGTTACAGGAAAGACAGGTCACCTGGCAGGAACTGTCAGAGGAAGACCGGCTCCAATATGTACAGGAAAGTGTGGGGCAAGTCACAGAGGCCTATGGCAATACCATTTTGAAAAGTTCTGCCCGATACCGCTATCTGGTAGGCCGCCTGGAACACATGACGGATAAGACCATCTGGGCATTGGAGAAACAGTTGCAGGCAGGCAGTTTTTTCCCAAAGGGCAGTGAGGTGGCATTTTCCGCAGAATACAATACACCGGGCATGGCGCTGGAAGTCAGTCCGGGGGTGACCATGAAGCTGCATGGGCGCATCGACCGGGTGGATCTGGTGGAAAAAGACCAGGAAGTGTATGTGAAGATTGTGGATTACAAGTCCGGATCTACCGTACTGGATTTGACCAGGCTGTACTATGGATTGCAGTTACAGCTGATTTTATATTTATCTGCGGCAATGGAACTGACTGCATCCACCCATCCGGGCAAGGCGGTTCTGCCGGCAGGCGTCTATTATTACAACATCAAAAATCCGGTGGTAGAAAAACCGTCTCTGCCGGAAGACACAGAAGCCTTTGCAGAGGCAGTGGACAGTGCCGTATTAGAGGAACTGCGGATGAATGGTCTGACCAACAAAGACAGTGACATTGCCAGACTGGTAGATCATACCGAAGGTAAAAAATCAGCGGTGGTGAAAAATCTCACCAGAGATGCCTCCGGTGTGCCTACAGGCAGTTCTATGACCGCATCTACAGAGGAAATCCAGCAGCTTTGCGGATATGGCAAGCAAAAAGCCGCCGATCTGTGTAGGGAAATGCTGTCCGGGCAGATACCGGTCAATCCCTATGTATACAAAGACAGAACCCCATGTGATTACTGTATGTACAAAGGCATCTGTGGCTTTGACACCGGCATACCGGGCTACCGGTACCGGAAGTTACAGGCACTAGACACAGAAGAAGTGCTGGCTTTGATCAGGGAAGAGAAGGATGTATGATAGATAGATTTGTGCATATCAAACAGGCAATTGTGAAACTTCATTTACTTTCTGAGATGATACCTTCGTACGCAACATGTCTTTCGAAGACACGCTCTCGCTTCGCGTCATTCTTACGAATGACTGAAAATGCAGCGGACACTAAGTAATTCTGAGCCGTAAAGTCTCAGAATTACAAGTGCCGGCATTTTCAAGAGTCTTCTTAAGACATGTTTGCCTCCCTCGGCATCATCCTTCAGATACTTTTTTGAAGTTTCACAATGGCCTGAGAAGAAAGGGGAATATATGGGATTTTCATGGACAAAGGAGCAGCAGCAGGTCATTTCTCTGCGGAACAGAAATATTCTGGTGTCAGCAGCTGCCGGAAGCGGTAAGACTGCCGTGTTGGTAGAGCGGATCATTGGTCTGATCACCGATGATGTGCATCCGGTGGATATTGATGAACTGTTGATCGTGACCTTTACCAATGCGGCTGCTGCAGAAATGCGGGAACGAATCCGCACTGCCATTGAAGCAAAGGTAGAGGAACAACCGGAACATGCCCATCTGCTTCGCCAGCTGACGCTGGTGCACCACGCCCAGATTACCACCATTCACAGCTTCTGTCTGCATGTGATCCGCAATGATTTTCACCGGATTGACTTGGATCCCTCTTTTCGAATCGGAGATGAGGGGGAACTGAAACTGCTTCGGCAGGAAGTGGTGGCAGATTTGTTAGAACGGCACTATGCCAATCCGGAAGAAGGTTTTCTGAACTTTGTGGATACCTTTGCCACTGGCAAGGACGATGGGGGCATCGGGGAACTGATTTTGCGCTGTGATACCTTTTCCAGAAGCTATCCCTGGCCCAAGGAATGGCTGGCGGCCTGTCGGGATGCCTACGCCCTGACAGATATAGCAGAATTGGAGCAGGCAGAGTGGATGCAGTTTCTCACTGTCCAGATGCGATTGGAACTGGCAGAACTGCTTGGCATGGCACAGCGAATGCAGGCCATCTGTGAAGAACCGAATGGTCCTGCTTACCTGCTGCCTGCTATCCTGGGGGATGTACAGCGGTTAGAAGAAGCATGTGAAGGACAGGATTTCGCACAGGCACAGGAGAAGGTATTGCAGATGACCTTTGACCGGATGCCCCGAAAGAAAAAGACAGACATATGCGATGAACAGAAGATCGAGCAGGTGAAAGCCATCCGGGATGGCATCAAAAAGTCCATTTCCCGGTTGCAGAAACAAGATTGCAGTGCCACTCCGGAGCAAGTATTGCAGCAGCTCCATGAGGCGGCACCGGCGGTGAACTGCATCACCAGACTCACAGAGGAATTTGCAGATGCCTATGCGGCAGAGAAAAAGAAGCGGAATCTGGTGGATTTCAATGATCTGGAGCATTTTGCACTGGAAATTCTTACTGACAGAGTAGACGGAAAAGTGGTGCGCACAGAGGCTGCTGTCCGGTACGGTCAGCATTTTGCAGAGATTATGATCGACGAGTATCAAGACAGCAATCTGGTGCAGGAAGTGGTGCTGAATGCGGTATCCAAAGTAGAGGATGGACAGCCCAATGTGTTTATGGTGGGGGATGTGAAGCAAAGCATTTATCGGTTCCGCCTGGCAAGGCCGGAACTGTTTATGGAGAAATACCATACGTATACCACAGAGGATAGCCTGTATCAGAAGATTGAACTGCATCAAAATTTCCGAAGTCGTGCTTCTGTGCTGGAAGGGGTCAATTTCCTGTTTTACCGGATTATGCAAAACCAGCTAGGAGGCATTGCCTATACAGAGGAAACGGCACTGCATCCAGGACTGCCGTTTGCCCCATCAGAAGAGCAGGTGGGGGGCAGTGTAGAACTGCTGCTTCTTGATCTGTCGGGCGAAGAGGAAGAGACAGAGGGAACCGATTTGTTATCTGTAGATGAGGCAGACCAGCAGGAGGAAGCAGGCAGCAAGGAGTGGGAAGCCAGACTGGTAGGCAGCCGGATCCTGGAACTGATCGACCCGGCACATCCCCAGTATGTGTGGGATAAGGAGGCAAAGGCATATCGTCCGGCAGAATACAGGGACATTGTGATCCTGCTTCGATCTTTAAGTGGATGGGCAGAGGTGTTTACGGAAATACTGCCGGATATGGGCATTCCGGCTTATGCAGAATCCAGAAGCGGTTATTTTACCACCACGGAAGTGGGGACGGTGTTACATTTCCTTCGTATCATCGACAACCCTATGCAGGACATTCCATTGGCGGCAGTGCTGCATTCTCCGTTTTATGGCTTTACCAGCGAGGAACTGGCAGAAATTGTGGCAGTGTACCCCAGAGAAATGGGGGGCGGACTGTATGGTGCCCTGCTGTTTTATCGGGAACATATGGGTGTGCCCATGGAGGAAGAGGATACGGTGATTGATTTGTCACAGGCAGAGCAGTCAGGAGAGGTGGTAGAAATATACAGTCTGTCAGAGAAAGTGAAAGAATTCCTGACAGAGCTGGAAGAGTATCGGGAACAGGCTGCTTATATGCCTCTCCATGCCTTCTTAGAGCAGGTGCTGGAGCAAAGCGGCTACCGGGATTACGTGAGTCTGATGCCCGGTGGAGAACGGCGCAGAGCCAATCTGGATATGCTGTTGCAAAAGGCGCTTGTCTATGAATCCACCAGCTACAAAGGAGTATTTCACTTTATCCGTTACATTGAACAGCTGCAAAAGTATTCGGTAGATTTTGGAGAAGCAGGGGTGACGGGAGAGAATGAAAATACCGTTCGTATCATGAGCATTCATAAGAGCAAAGGACTGGAATTTCCCATTGTCATACTGGCAGGTTGCGGCAAGCAGTTCAACACCCAGGACACCAGAGAAAAGGTGATCTTCCATCCGGAATACGGACTGGGCATCGATGCCATTCATCCGGTGAGACGTACCAAAACAACGGCTTTGATGAAGCGTGCTTTTGGAGAAAAGATTCGTCTGGAAAATCTGGCAGAGGAACTGCGGGTGCTGTATGTGGCGCTGACCCGTGCCAGGGAAAAGTTGATCATGACTGGCACGTCCAAAAAACTGACAGACTATCTGCAAAAAATCAGTATGCAGACAGAGGTAGGCGAGTGGTTACTTCGATATGGCACCTTAAGCAAAGCCACCAGTTATCTGGACTGGATGTTGGCGGCAGTGGGCAGTGTGGTATCTTTAGAAGATGCTGTGTCTTATGGCAGACAAAATCGGATGGTGATTCCCGATGAAACAGGGGAATCTCTTTTGACGATTTCCTGCCTGAGATGTGCAGAGCTCCTTGGCAGGAGAAGTGAGCTTGCCGCAGAGGAAGCCGTGTCCAGACAGGCCTTTCTGGACTGGGATGATGAGGCAGTGCATGACCCGGACTGGGCGGCAGAATTGGAGCGGCGTTTCTCCTATGCATATCACTATGACAGAATGTACCGGATTCACACTACCCTGTCTGTGTCAGAACTGAAGCGGATGTCTGCACCACTGCCAGAGGAAACATTGCCTGCCGCGCAGATGTATGAATTGCCTTTTGAAAAGACTGTGCCAGAGTTTATACAAAAACAGCTGCAGACAGAAGAGACGCAGCAGGAAGAACTGGAAGTGTCGGAAATGACATCATCCACAACAGATACAGGGCGTGCTCCTTCTGGCAGCGGTGCAAGGCGAGGTACCCTGTATCATCTGGTCATGGAACAGCTCATATACAAAGAGCAGATGACCCGTCAGGAAATCAACAGTCAGCTGGCAGACATGGTGAAGCAGGGCCTGCTGACAACAGAGGAACGAAAATGCATCCGTTCCGAACAGGTGACTGGATTCTTCCAGACTGGATTATATGAGCGGATGTATGCTGCCTTTCAAAAGGGCAGACTCCACAGGGAACAGCAGTTTCTCATTGGTTTGACCATGACAGAACTATCAGGTCTGGGGGCACATGCATTTGAAGCCGGAGGAGCAGAGGAAGAAGCATTGCCCCTCATGGATATGAGCCGTGCCGGTGGAGATTTTGCCATGGTGCAGGGTGTAATCGACTTGTATCTGGAAGAGGAAGACGGTCTGGTGCTGGTGGATTACAAGACAGACCGGGTTGACACGATGCAGGAACTGGTGAAACGGTACCGGGTGCAGTTAGACTATTACCAGCTGGCACTGGAAAAAATGACCGGGAAAAAAGTCAAAGAACGATATTTGTATTCCTTCAGGTTTAGCTGCCTTCTGCCTGTATAAATTAGAAACTGCTGGAGAAAAAAGAGAAGATAAGGCAGTTTCTGGTATTGAAAAGTGCGTGTGGGTATTATATAATACGAATGGTCGTTGCTGTCAGGATACCCCTGACAGGGAACTTTACAAAGGACAGTCTGTAGAGAAGCGGTACAGACTGACAGATGGGCATGCCTCCTGGCAGCCGTCTTTTTGCAGACGCTTCGGAATGGAGATTAGAATCATGGAAAAGTTGGAACAGTTATACGAAGGTAAGGCAAAGAGAGTATACACCACTGATGTAGAGGATGTATATATCGTAGACTACAAGGATGATGCAACTGCATTCAATGGTCTGAAAAAGGGAACCATCAGCGGCAAGGGTGTCATCAACAACAAGATGTCAAACCATCTGATGCAGATTCTGGAGAAAGAGGGTGTACCGACCCACTTTGTAGAAGAGTTAAGCGACAGAGAGACCGCAGTGAAGAAAGTAGAAATTGTTCCGCTAGAGGTTATCGTCCGCAATGTGGCAGCAGGAAGCTTTTCTAAGAAGTTAGGCATCGAAGAGGGAACTCCATTACAGATCCCTACATTAGAATTCAGCTACAAGAATGATGATCTGGGCGATCCAATGATCAATGATTATTATGCCATCGCCATCGGTGTGGCCACTAGAGAAGAAATTGACCGCATCACTGAGCTGGTATTTAAGGTAAATGAGGTGTTAAAGGCATATTTCTTAGAGAGAGGCATTGAGCTGATCGACTTTAAGGTAGAGTTTGGTCGTTATCACGGTGAGATCATCTTAGCAGACGAGATTTCTCCGGATACCTGTCGTCTGTGGGATGTGAACACCCATGCAAAATTAGACAAAGACCGTTTCCGTCGTGACCTTGGAAATGTAGAAGATGCATATGAGGAAGTAAGCAAGCGTCTTGGCCTGTAATCATTCACTTGAATTGGTGGGGCGGTTGTGAACCATGAAAATCAAATACTTGCAGCCGTCCCTTGACATCTGTAAAGCGAGGTTGACATGAAAAACGAACAGCAGAGGAACAGACTATCCTGGGAGGACGACAAACTCAATGAAGAGTGTGGTGTATTCGGGATGTATGACATTGATGGCGGTGATGTGGCAAGATCCATTTATTACGGATTGTTTGCATTGCAGCATCGAGGACAGGAAAGCTGCGGCATTGCAGTCAGCGATACCAATGGACCCAAAGGGGACATGCGCCTGCATAAGGGAATGGGTTTGTGCAATGAAGTATTTACTGGCGAGCAGTTGGAGCAGATGCATGGCAATATCGGTGTGGGACATGTCCGGTATTCCACAGCAGGCGGCAGTGTGAGAGAAAACGCCCAGCCGCTGGTATTGAATTATATCAAGGGCACACTGGCATTGGCACACAATGGGAACCTGATCAACACCCCTGAGCTGCGTCAGGAGCTGGCCATGACCGGAGCCATCTTCCAAACGACCATTGATACAGAGATCATGGCATATATGATCGCCAGAGCCAGAGTGGGAAGCGGCAGTGCGGAACGTGCGGTGGCAGAAGCCATGAAGAAGATCAAGGGAGCCTACTCTGTGGTCATCGCTTCTCCAAGAAAGCTGATCGGTGCAAGAGATCCTTATGGGTTTAAGCCCCTTTGCATTGGAAAAAGAGACAATGCGTACATTCTGACTTCGGAAACCTGTGCACTGGACACCATTGGTGCCACATTTGTCCGGGATGTAGAGCCGGGCGAGATCGTCACCATTACAAAGGATGGCCAGATTCATTCAGATCGCTCTCTCTGTCTGCCAAAGGAGCAGACAGCCAGATGTATTTTTGAATATATTTATTTTGCCAGACCGGATGCCTATATTGATGGTGTCAGTGTGTATAAGGCGCGGATCATGGCAGGTCGTTTTCTGGCAAAAGATCACCCGGTGGAAGCAGATCTGGTGGTGGGTGTGCCGGAATCCGGCAATGTAGCGGCCATGGGCTTTGCCATGGAATCAGGGATTCCGTACGGTATGGCCTTTGTGAAAAACAGTTATGTGGGGCGCACTTTTATCAAGCCCAAACAGTCCAGCCGGGAATCCAGTGTCCGCATCAAGCTAAATGTACTACGGGAAGCAGTGGCAGGAAAACGGGTGGTCATGATTGATGATTCCATCGTCAGAGGAACCACCAGTGACCGGATTGTGGGTATGCTGAAAGAAGCCGGTGCCACAGAAGTCCATGTGCGGATTTCTGCTCCGCCATTTTTACATCCCTGCTACTTTGGCACAGATATTCCGTCAGAAGACCAGCTGATTGCCTCCCACCATACAATAGAAGAAATTCGCCAGATCATCGGTGCGGATTCCTTAGGATATCTGGAATTTGACCGTCTTACAGAGATGTCAGAAGGACTGCCCATCTGCCATGGCTGCTTCAGCGGACAGTATCCCCTGGAACCACCCAAGGAAGATATCAGAGGTGAATATCAGAAATAAATTGGAAATTGCGAAACATAGCAAGTTTCCCAGCATTTTGCAATTCAGTAAATTTTCTTGCTGTACTTGCGCAATTCGGATTGCAAACAGCCTGCGCCATCAAAATTTTGAGGAAGAAGGTGTCCGGTGAAATAGATTGCACAAGCACAACTATAAATAAAGAAATAAGGAGAAGTATTATGCCAACAGATAGATATACAAGCCCTCTCTCTGAGCGTTATGCCAGCAGAGAAATGCAGTACATTTTTTCTCAGGACAAGAAGTTCCGTACATGGAGAAAGCTGTGGATTGCACTGGCAGAAAGCGAGATGGAGTTAGGACTGCCCATTACACAGGAGCAGATCGATGAGTTAAAGGCACATGCAGAGGACATCAACTATGATGTGGCAAAGGAACGTGAGGCGCTGGTTCGTCATGATGTCATGTCTCATGTATATGCGTACGGTGTACAGTGTCCCACTGCAAAGGGCATTATTCACTTAGGAGCTACCTCCTGCTATGTAGGAGACAACACTGACCTGATCATTATGACAGAGGCACTGCAGCTGGTGAGAAAGAAGCTGCTGAACGTGATCAACGAGTTGAGCAAGTTTGCCATCAAATATAAGGATCTGCCGACACTGGCATTTACCCATTTCCAGCCGGCACAGCCCACTACGGTAGGCAAGCGTGCCACTTTGTGGTTACAGGAGCTGGTGCTGGATCTGGCAGATCTGGACTATGTGATTGATAGTATGCGCCTGCTTGGTTCTAAGGGAACCACCGGTACACAGGCATCCTTCCTGGAACTGTTTGACGGGGATCATGAGAGAATCAAGAAGCTGGATCAGATGATCGCAGAGAAGATGGGCTTTTCCGGTGTGTATGCGGTATCCGGTCAGACCTATTCCAGAAAGGTGGACAGCCGTGTGCTGAATGTCCTTTCCGGTATTGCGTTAAGTGCCCATAAGTTTTCCAATGATGTGCGTCTGTTACAGCATCTGAAGGAAGTAGAGGAGCCATTTGAAAAGAATCAGATCGGTTCTTCTGCGATGGCATACAAGAGAAATCCAATGAGAAGTGAGCGTATCGCATCTCTGTCTAACTATGTGATTGCGGATGTGATCAATCCCATGTTGGTCAGTGCCACCCAGTGGTTTGAGCGTACATTGGATGATTCTGCCAACAAGCGTTTGTCCGTTCCGGAAGGATTCCTTGCCATCGATGGCATTTTGGATCTGTACCTGAATGTAGTAGACGGTATGGTAGTATATGAGAAGGTGATCTACAAGCATCTGATGGCAGAACTGCCATTTATGGCAACAGAGAATATCATGATGGATGCAGTGAAGGCTGGCGGTGACAGACAGGAACTGCATGAGAAGATTCGTACTCTGTCTATGGAAGCAGGCATGACAGTAAAGGTAGAAGGAAAGGACAACAACCTGTTAGAGCTGATCGCAGCAGATCCGTCCTTCAATCTGACATTAGAGGAGCTGCAGAAGTGTATGGAGCCGTCCAGATATGTGGGACGTGCCCCGCAGCAGACAGAGGAGTTTGTGCAGGAAGTGATTGCGCCGATTCTGGAAGCCAATCGGGATGTACTGGGGATGACCGCCGAAATCAATGTATAATCGGAACGGGAAAGAAATGAGATAATACGTCTGTCTGAAAAAGGCAGAAAGAAATAAAAACAGAAATATAGAACCATCTGTGGTTTGTTCCTGTGTAAATAGGAAAGTCCTATGACACAACAAGTGCTTTGCACAAAATGTGCATGCACGCAAAGAAGAAAAAGTTGTTTGCGCAACTGAGCCTGGTGCGAGCGCTCTGTGTTTGCGGAATTTTTTCTGAAAGGGAACAGACTACAGGTGGTTTTTGTATATATAGTAGAAAAAACGTGAGGAAAGTGAAGTGATGGGGGAATCTGATTATAAAAAAACAATCTGTCTTTTGAAAAAGCGAATATAAAGATAAAAAAACGAAGAAAAACTATAACAAAATTGGGATTTAGATTTTTATGAAAGAGATGAAGGAATGTGAATTTTGCACACGTTATCGTTTTAGGAAAAGAGAATCAGGGCATTTACGAAACACTTTCACTTTTTCGTATAAGTAATGTATCACAAAAGAAAAGAAAAGAGATTTTGTGAAAAGTGGTTTAAATGCACAAAAGAATAAATAGAAAATGGGCATTCCTTACATAAAGTGAAAAAACAGGAGAAAAGTAGTCAAAAAAAGCAAATTCAAGAAAATTGCAGCATTGTGCTTAGCAGCAGCAATGGTAGTTTCTATGGTTGGTTGTGGAAACTCTGACAACAACGACGCAAAGGATACCAAGGCTGAGACTAAGGCAGCAGAGACAAAAGCAGCTGACGACACAAAGGAAGCCGATGATACCAAGGAAGCAGAGGAAGGCGGATTAGAAGGTTCTCTGGTTATCTGGACACTGGCAAAAGACTTAGAGACAATGGCAGCTAAGTTCGTGGAAGAGAATCCAGGTGTAACCATTGACACTACTATTATTGAGCCGGCAGATTATGTTTCTAAGACTATGACTGCTATTTTAGGCGGAGATGACACCATCGATATTATCGTAGGTGAGCCACAGATGTTACAGCCAATGTTTGAGGCTGGTATGTTCGAAGACCTGACAGCAATGGGATGTGATGAGTTTGCAGATGATATGGTAGACTACATGCTGGAAGTTGGTCAGGATGAGGATGGTGTACAGAGAGCGATTTCTTATCAGATCTGCCCATCTGGTTTCTATTACAGAAGAGACATTGCACAGGAAGTATTCGGATATGATGATCCGGAGTCTGTTGGTGAATTATTCTCCAGCTATGACAAGATTCTGGAGACTGCTCAGACATTAAAGGATGCAGGATATGCAATCTTTGCTTCTGATGGTGAGTTAGGTTACATGAGCGGTGACTCTGCATGGGTTATCGATGGCGAGTTGAATGTAGATCAGGCAAGATATGATTACATGGATCTGTGTGTTGATTTGTATCAGGGTGGTTACACTACATATGCTTCTGCATGGTCTTCTCCATGGTATGCAGCTATGGCGGGTGAGGTTGCTTATCTGAAGCCAGACACCAATGTATGGGATGCAGATGCAGTAGCAGAGGCTTCTGAAGGCGCTGATACTACAGAGGTATTTGCATTTGGTCTTCCTTCCTGGGGTGTATTGACCATGAGAGATAACTATGGTGATACCAGAGGTTCTTGGGGAATCTGCTCCGGTCCTTCCTATGGTTTCGGTGGTGGTACATGGTTAGGTATTTCCACAGCTTCTCATAACAAGGATCTGGCTTGGGAGTTTATCAAGTGGGTTGTAGCTGATATTGATACTGTAAACTGGTGGATTAAGACTTCTGAGGGTGATATCCCAGCTTATATCCCTGCATTAGAGGCACATGCTGATGATGAGAACGAAGTTTACGGTGGTCAGAAGTTATTCCAGTTCTGGTTAGAGCAGGCTGAGGGTATCGATTATTCCAAGGTAACACAGTATGATACAGCAATCGGTGATGCTTGGAGTGAGGCAATCAACACCATCAAGACTGAGGCTGGTACAAAGGAAGAGGCAATTGCTACTTTCTATGACACTGTTGCTTCTACATACCCAGAAATCACAATCAATAAGTAATTTTAAAAGATAAAATCATTGCGTGATTAGATGAGTGAGGTGGGGGATTCTTTTGGAAAACAAAAAGATCCCTCACCTTTAAAAAATAATAAGGGGGAATCCGTATGGCCAGCACAACAGCAAAGAAAAACAAGTTAAAAAATAAGGATTATGTTGGCGTCATAATGATTATACCATTTGTGGTGGTATTTTGTATCTTTAGTATTTATCCGGTTTTGAGAACATTACGGCTGAGTTTTACAAATTATAAAGGATATGGAGATGCGACTTTTAACGGTTTGGATAACTATATTCGCTGTTTGACAGATAAATTTTTCTGGAGAGCATTGTGGAATACCATTAAGATGTGGGGTGTAAACATCATTTTACAGTTAGGATTGGCATTCCTGCTGACAATTGTATTCAGCGATATTAAGTACAAGATCAAAGGTCTTCCGGTTTTCCGTGTGATCTACTATCTGCCAAACCTGATTGCAGTGACCACAGTTGCAATTTTGTTTAGCAGTTTATTAGACAGAAGTTACGGTTCCGTGAACCAGCTTCTGGTACATTCCGGTATCACCAAAACACCGATTGACTGGCTGGGCAAGACGAGTATCACACCATATGTGGTATCTGTTATCCAGACTTGGATGTGGTTTGGTAACTCTTTCATCATGTTGATGGCATCTGTACAGGGTATCAACAATGACTACTTTGAGGCAGCTGCAATTGATGGTGCAGGCAGATGGACTGTATTTGGGAAGATTACTTTGCCATTGATTAAGCCGATTCTGTTGTATGTATCCATCACATCTCTGATTGGTGGTTTACAGTTATTCGATCTGCCATACCTGATGTGTGGTGGTACAGTGGGCAATCCGGCCGGTTCTACCCAGACGGTTATTATGTACCTGTATAAGTTTGGATTTGAAACATGGCAGACTGGTTATGCGTCTGCAGTGGCTTATGTATTGTTCCTGCTGGTATTGATTGTATCACTCATCCAGTTTAAAGTAGGCGGAAAGGAGGACTAAGATATGGCGACAAAAATCAAAAAAGTTATTTTATATATTGCATTGATTTTGCTGTGTGTAATCTGTCTGATTCCGTTCTATATGATGATGGTCAACGCAACCAGAAGCAGCAAGCAGATCCTGGCAGGTTTCAGTATGATTCCTGGTACATCTATAGCAGCAAACTATAAGTTTTTGAGTTCGTATGTAAATTTATTGCAAGGTATGTGGAACAGTGTAAAGGTAGCGGTACCGGCCACTCTGTTGAATGCGTATTTCTCTGCACTGACTGCATATGCACTGGCAATTTATAAGTTTAAGGGACGTAATGTAATCTTTTATGTCATTGTCATTTTTATGATGATTCCTGGACAGCTGAGTTTGATTGGTTTCTACAATCTGTGTAGTAAACTGAAATTAATTGATTCTTACATTCCGTTGATTATTCCTGCAATTGCGGCACCTGGTACTGTATTTTTCCTGAGACAGTATGTTATGTCTGTTTTGTCTCCCTCTTTGTTAGAGGCAGCCAGAATCGATGGCGCAGGCGAGTTGCGTATTTTCCACAGAATCGTATTGCCGATTATGGGACCTGGTATTGCCACTATGGCAATCGGTGGCTTCATTGGAAACTGGAATTCTTATCTGATTCCGATGATTTTGTTGAATACACCAAGCAAGTTTACATTGCCAGTACAGGTGGCCTCCTTAAATGCGGTACAGGATATTTCCAATAACCGTGGTGCTGCATATTTGGCGCTTGCCATTTCTGTTATTCCGGTGATCGTGGTATTCTGCTTCTGTTCCAGATGGATCATCAGCAGTATTACCGCTGGTGGTGTAAAGGAGTAATTGGACAGCAGTCCAAAGAACTACGGATTGTATGACAGTAATAAGATTAGGAAGTTATTGTGCGTTGTTGTGTTTTGGACAGTTGAAAACCTTTGTTGAATGAAAAACCTGTTCTCTGTGTATTAATCCAGAGAATAGGTTTTTTATGTAAAAAATAAAAAAGAAAACAATCTGTTTTGTTCGTGTAGATGCCAGATTTGACGAAATGGCAGGTAGCGTGCTACAATGTGCCATAGAAGTAGTCATAGGTCTGTAAAAGCAGATGGTAGGGAGGACAGAAAATGCTGGATACGGTTTTGATCGTAGAAGGTGAGATAGCGATGAAACAACAACTGCATTATATGATTATGACATCTGGCAGCGCTATTGACAGAGTGTTGGAATGTGCAAACGGACAGGAGGCAATGGAATTGTGCCAAATGGAGTCCGTGGATTTGATATTCATTGATTTGGACTTGCCAGTCATGAGTGGAATGGAATTGATCAGGCAGCTGAAAAAATTGTCACTTTGTCCCATGATTGTAGTGTTTTCAAAGGAAAAATCATTTTCTGATATTGTAGAACTACTGCGGTTAGGGGTAAAAGATTATATCTTAAAGCAGGAAATGAAAAAACAGATTGGAGAGACCCTGGGACGATTGGAAAGAGAGATAGAAGAGTATCGTCTGTATCGGCAGTTTTGCCAGGAAGTCTATGGGGACAAGTTGAAACAGATGATGTTTGCTCAAATCAAAGAGGAAATGTGTGTTTCTGCGGTGGGAATCAAACCCCAATGGATGCTGCAGTTAAGTGAATCATATTATGTGCTGTGTGGTTATATCAGCCCGGAGCAACTGCGTCAGCAGAAAGACATTATGATCTGGACTGTAAATGAAAAGGAGCAAAATGTGGTCGTATGTAGCTTGGCAGAGGCAGAAGATGTTTTGGCGGATTTGAAAAATTGTACGCTTGGAGTTTCTGCCGTTCATACCGGTGTCGAGCAGCTGTCTATTGCCTATGAGGAGGCATGGAAAGCACGGAAACAGGCATATTTTCGAGGGAAAACCATCTTTTCTGAAAAGGAATACCGGCTTCTGGGAGAAAGAAAGGAGCTCCAAAGTGTGAATGTACATATCATCGAACAGGCGGTCAACAAGATTGGTACGGATAAGCTGGAAGATGCGGTTTCAGTGTTGATTGGACTGATTGATATGACGAGAATGGGGCAGAGCAGTACAAAACAATTTGAAGAGCAGATTGCGTATTTTGCAGACCAGGTGTCGACGGTATACCACCATGTGTTGCATGAAATGGAAGATAAAGGGGAAGATGTTCGGAATATTTATTGCTTTCAAAACTATATAGAATATCAGCAGTATTTAATTCAGTGGATGTACCAGTTGAACGGTGTGATTGAAGAACGGTTTGGGGATTATAAAAACAAACAAAAGATTCAGGAAGCATTGCGTTTCATACATGAAAATTACAATAAGAACCTGAATATGGCAGTGGTGACCAATTATATTTCTATGAATTATTCTTTGTTTTCACACACATTCAAACAGTATGTGGGAAGCAATTTTGTGGATTATCTGAAGAATCTGCGGATGCAGGAGGCAAAGAAGTTGCTTGTTGAAACGGACATGATGATCATGGATATCAGCAGAGCAGTGGGCTATGACAATGAAAAACATTTTACAAAAGTGTTTAAGACAGAATGTGGTGTATCACCAAGTGAGTATCGGAAAAATATGTTGTATCGAGTATAAAGTGCATACATAGAAAGAATATGGGGAAACGGCCGGAAGGCTGTTTCCCCTAAAAAATAACTTAACGTAATTCTGGATCGTTCTGCAATGCCTTGCGCAATGCATACCAGATGATATATGCCAGTACAGAACCGATCAATGCTGTAATCAGCTGGGTCACAGAGTACACGGTTCTTGCTGCTGCAATCTGTGGTTCTTTTAAATTGGTACCAAATACCGGGATGACCACTGCCAGAATGGTCAGAGCCATGACTGCGGCTTTTGCCACAGAACCGATTGCCAGACTGATGGGCAGTGCCACCGGACTTTTCTGTCCTCGTACCACCCAGGCGAAAAATACAATCACTGCATTACCAAGCATAATGCAGGGCATGATGAGCGGGCAGGCAGCAATAATGGGTGCGCCGGTGATCAAAAATGCGGTGATCGGTGTGATGATTGCCAGGATCAGTCCGTAACCAAGTCCGCAGGACAGGGCAGTGATAATCAGTGCGGCATTGACGATGGAACCTGTAAAGTAAACAGAAGTGTTTTTGAAAAACTGGGATACAATACAGATTGCCAGCATCATAGCGGCGATGGTCAGTTGTTTGGTTTTTGTGTTCATAATCAAGTTGTCTCCTTTGATGTAAAATATAATTTCCGAAAGTTGTTGCTTTCAGAATATTATTTGTCTTCTTCCGTGATCAGTTCCAGATAATCCAGAAATTCTGTCTGGGTAGGTTCATGCAGAGTAGAACGTGCTTTGTCCTTCTCTAGATTGGTGACGGCTTTCTTCACATCAGATAATACACCGGCACCGCCGATACAGCCACCGGGACATGCCATTCCCTCTAACAGATATCCATTATACTTACCGGAACGGGCAATTGCAAGCATCTTTTTACATTCCTCTAATCCTTCTGCTTTGACAGTCAGTACTTCTTTGTTCGGGTAGCGTTGTTTGATGACGCTGACCACAGCATCTGCCACCCCACCGCTGGCCGCAAAACCTTTGCCCAGCGCACTGGAGGTTTGCAGCGGCTCTTCTGTTTCAAGTGACTGGAAGTCGATGTCTTTGGCATCAAAAATTCCCATCATTTCTTCAAAGGTCAGTACGAAATCTACATCACTGCGGACACTGCGGCGGCTGGCTTCCAGTTTCTTTGCCGCACAGGGACCGATGAAGACCACTTTGCACTCCGGATGCTGCTGCTTGATCATACGAGCCGTCAGCACCATAGGAGTCAGTGACATAGAGATGTAGCTGGCAAACTGAGGGAATGTCTTTTTTGCCATCACAGACCAGGCAGGACAGCAGGATGTCCCCATCCATGGCTGATGCTCCGGTACTTCCTTCATAAAATCCTCTGCTTCCTGAATGGCACACAAATCGGCACCGATGGCGACTTCTACCATATCAGCAAATCCGATTTCCTTCAAAGCCGCCCGCACCATTTCCGGAGAAACCTGATCACCGAACTGGCGGATGAAAGAAGGTGCGATGGCAGCGTAAATAGGTGTGTCACTTTTGAGGGCAAGGACAGTCTGGAAAATCTGACTCTTGTCCACAATGGCACTGAAGGGACAGCTTACCAGGCACATGCCGCAGGATACACACTGGTCATAATCAATATCTGCTCTGCCGTATTCATCAGACTTGATGGCTTTCATGCCGCATGCAGCGGCGCAGGGACGTTCCTGTTTGATGATGGCATGATATGGACAGGCGTTTAAGCACTTACCGCACTTGATACATTTCTCCTGGTCGATCACAGAATGTCCCTGTACCATATGGATGGCATCCTTGGGACAGACTTCCACACAGGGATGCTCCAGACATCCCTGACAGCCATTGGTGACGAAAATACGTTTTTCCGGACAGGCGTGACAGG
>ONWL01000320.1 GCA_900321525.1 uncultured Eubacteriales bacterium | reverse complement strand
TATTCTTGATTCTGACTTCTCTTTTCATCTATCTTACATCAATGAACGGTACAGTGCAGCAATCTCTTCTACACTGGTTTCCTTCGGATTCCCCGGTCTGCACGCATCTGCATATGCAGATTCTGCCAAGAATGGAATATCTTCTTCTTTAACAATCTCTTTCAGATCCTGAGGAATTCCCACATCAATGGACAGTTGTCTCACTGCCTCTACTGCTGCATTTCGGTACTCTTCTACCGTCATCTCTTCCGTTCCCTGTACGCCCATTGCCCTTGCAATATCCCGGTACTTTTCACCGGTTGCATCTGCATTGTACTGCATCACTGTAGGAAGGAGAATTGCATTTGCAACTCCATGAGGAGTATCATAAACAGCGCCAAGTGCGTGTGCCATCGAATGTACGATTCCAAGCCCTACGTTAGAAAATCCCATGCCGGCGATATACTGTCCTAACGCCATCCCATCCCGGCCTTCCGGTGTATTCTCTACTGCTCCTCTCAAAGACTTTCCGATGATCTCGATAGCCTTCAAATGGAACATGTCCGGAATCTCCCAGGCGGCTGCCGTTATATATCCCTCAATGGCATGTGTCAATGCATCCATACCGGTAGATGCGGTTAATCCCCTTGGCATAGAAGACATCATATCCGGATCTATCACTGCCACTACAGGAATATCATGGGTATCCACACATACGAACTTCCGCTTTTTCTCCACGTCTGTGATGACGTAGTTAATTGTCACTTCCGCTGCGGTACCTGCCGTTGTAGGTACTGCAATAATCGGTACGCATTTATTCTTCGTGGGCGCCACTCCTTCGAGACTTCGCACATCTTCAAACTCCGGGTTGTTGATAATAATTCCAACTGCCTTTGCGGTATCCATAGAAGACCCACCGCCTACGGCAATGATATAATCTGCGCCCGATGCCCGAAACGCTGCTACGCCAGTCTGGACATTTTCAATGGTTGGGTTAGGTTTGATATTGGAATACAACTCATATCCCAATCCCGCCTCATTCAAAATATCGGTTACCTTTGCAGTGACACCAAACCGAACCAAGTCCGGATCAGAACATATAAACGCTTTCTGAAACCCTCTTCCTTCTACTTCTGTTACAATCTCACGGATGCAACCGGCACCATGATAAGATGTTTCGTTCAGCACCAACCTGTCACTACCCATGGGACTCACCTCTTTCTTACATCTTTTCAGCAAATCCTGATACTGTTCCCTGCCAGCCTCTCTCTTTCTCCAATGAAAAGAGACACTCTATCCTTTTTCTAAAACTGTGCCGTTCCCTGTATGTGATCCGCCGTTTTTGTACCTTGTACAAAAATGTTTATTTGATGGTTTTATTATAGCAAGTTTGTCCAGAAAAATCAAGTGTTTTTTGTAAATTTATTTATATTTTTTTGTTTTTTATTCTTTATTTTGTGCAAATTTTATATTTTTTTCAAACATTTCTGTGAATTTAATCTTTTACTCTTTGTTTTATTATTTTTCATTGCATGATCCATCACTGTTTCCTGCCCAATATCTCTGTCCGAATATAGGCAAAAGTAGCATCTTCCCCCTGCTCTTTTAACATGAGCAGCAACTTCTCTAACAGTGCCTCTGTCTCCGAATGCATCACGTAATGTCCCTTTGCCTTGGCATAATATTCATACGCATCTGCCTGGGTATAATGCCCCTTATGATAGGTCTTGCATGCTGCCACACGGTCACAGAACATTTCTACTACATATTTTTCCGGCATTTTCATACCGCAGATCTCATGCGGAGGCGTTGCCGAATAATCGATCCAATATTCAAAATGATGTTTGTTGCGGCCCTTATGATGGAGCCATGCACTGCTGTAACCTTTGTCCTTTCGCTCCGCATCATTGGGACTTTTGTCTCCCTGAAAATACTTTGCCCCTCCCTGATTGATTGCTCCGGCAAAGAGGGTCAATAACTGTTCTTTGTCATTGCACTCCGGGTGCTCCATCACATAATCCAGCATCTGATGCAGCAATTCCCCCATCGCTTTGCCCGGCTTCATCCCAGCCTCTTTTAAAACCTTGCCATCCACTGCCAGCTGTTTCAGAGAAAAACATTCCTGGTCTGCCAGTATCTCCTCTGCCAGCTGTTCCATCTGTGCAATCCGTTCCAGACTTCCCTGCAAAAAGGCTTCTGCCTTGCCCTCTGCATCTGCCCTCTGTAACGTCATCAAAAGAGGAAATGCTTCTATTCCAATCTTTGACAGTAGTCTGCGGACATGATTCTTGACTGGCTCTATCCGCACATCATGATACTGTACCAGCAAAACCACTTGATCAATGGTATCATTGTCAAACTTCCAATCCACCATCCGTTCCCGTGCCATTTTGGCACTGATGGCGGCATGTCCCTTAAAGGAATCGATCCCTTCTTCATTCGTGGTATGGGCAGCTGGTTTCCCCATATCATGAAACAATGCCGCCAGACGCAGCACCTTTTCCGGTGGTGTGTGGAGCATCACCTGAATGGTATGTTCCCCCACTCCATACCGATGGTATTTGGTATGCTGTTCCTGTTTCATCATCACGTCAAATTCCGGCAGGATCACCGCCGTGATGCCCAGTTCCCATGCAGTGCGGATCCGGTCCGGGTGGGGGCTGACAAGCAGTTTCACCATCTCTGTCCGGATCCGCTCCTTACTGATCTTTTCCAGATTGCCTGCCAGTTCTACAAAGGCTTTTCCCGTTTCCTCCTCGATGCCAAAATCCAGCTGGGCAGAAAACCGCACTGCCCGTAACATGCGGAGGGCATCTTCTGAAAACCGCTCTTTTGCCTCCCCCACACAGCGGATCACCCTTGCCTGTAAATCTGCCTGTCCACCAAACAAATCCACAATGCCGGTCTTGGGGTTATACGCCATAGCATTGATGGTAAAATCCCTTCTCCGCAAATCTTCCCATAACTGGCTGGTAAAAAACACCTGATCGGGATGTCTGCCATCGGAATAACTGCCGTCAATCCGGTAAGTGGTCACCTCAAAGCCTTCCTTTCCAAGCATCACCGTCACTGTACCATGTTTGATGCCCGTATCCACCGTCCGGGAAAACAGAGCCTTGATCTCCATAGGGTTTGCCGATGTAGTAATGTCCCAGTCTCCCGGCTCCCTTCCAAGCAGAGTATCCCTGACACAGCCGCCTACCGCATACGCCTCATAGCCAGCCTGCTCCAACGTCTCTATAATCCATTGTACCTTCTCAGGTATCTTCATACATTTACTCCTTCCCATACAAAAAACTGCTGCAAACATTTTCTCACAACAAAGTAAGGTTTGCAACAGCTTTTTCTATGATTTCTATTTCACTGGGTCTGCTTTCCGTCAACTTTCCTTTACGGCTGCGCTTGCAGCATCGTACCTTCCGGCACACTGCCGTCTTCTGACAGCCCTGCTCCCTGTGCCCACAATACACCCATCTGCATACAGTACTGCTGTGCATAGGTTCCTGCATGGCTGATGATCACAAATTGTCCGGTGTAATCGAATACATTGTTGCCCATGCCGGTCAGACTATCCGGCAGTGCCAGTGCCTGCAATCCGGTACAGTTATAAAAGGCGGCATTTCCGATGGTGGTCACACCGCTGCCGATGGTGA
>ONWL01000168.1 GCA_900321525.1 uncultured Eubacteriales bacterium | reverse complement strand
CCATTCACCGATGTTTCATCTCCCACCGTTCCGATTCCGATGGAATATCCGTCTAATGCCTGTAACAGATCAATGGTGGTTGCCCGGTCACTGGTACGAATCACATTTTTGTATTGATAGGTGCTGATCATCTCCTCATAAAAATAAAAACTACTATTCTCATCCTGATCAAAAATCAGACAGGGGTACTGTTCCAATTCCTCCAATGTAACTTCCTGCTTTCCTACCAGTGGATGAGACTTTCCAATATATGCGCACACCTCATACTCTGCAATGGGACAAAAACACAGATTCATTTCCCGTAATACTTTTTCATAATAATCCTGGTTATAATTACTGATATATAAAATCCCTAATTCACTTTTTCCATTGTTTACCTGTTCCAACACTTCCTTGGTTTTTGTCTCATAAATAGAATACTCATATCCAGCAAGACCAAATTCCTTTACAATCTTTGCATATGCTTGAGTGGCAAAAGTAGAATGATGCATCACCACTGAAAAATGTTGCTTGTGCATTCCTTCTCCTGTATATCGTTCTTTCAGAGACTTCCACTGCTGTAAAATATGATTGGCAGACTGAATCAACATCTCCCCTTCTTTTGTGGTACTGATTCCCCTGTTGGTTCGGTTGAAAATCAGAATGCCCAGTTCATCCTCTAATTCTTTGATCGACGTGGATACTGACGACTGGGATACATACAAAGCCCGTGCTGTTGCATTGATAGATTTGGTTTTCGACACTTCTACTACATATACCAATTGATTAAATGTCATATATGACTTCCTTTCTAATAGAAAATGCCGGAGACAGAATCTGTTCTTCTACCTCCGGCAATACTTTATTTGGAAACCCGCAAGGACTCATGACGATCTATGCGGCTAAAATACTGTGAAATCTTACGCAATGCTTCTTCTACCGAACAACTGACATCGAAAGCAGAGATTGCTTTTCGCTCCAACTGTTTTTGAAAATGAAACCCTATTTTCTTACATACCACACATCGGCAGTCTGAAACCAGATCCACTTTGGCTGATGCTTGGGCTGAACCACCGCATCCACCACCGTGTCCCTGTCCACAACCGCCAGTTGTCCCACCGCCACAATTGTCTTGTGGCTGCAAAATCCTGCCATGGGATATTTCGTCTGATTGTATCGTTCTTTCTTCCAGTTTTTCCCAGACGCCATCTACCACCTGGTATATGATCCATCGTTCTGCTGAGCCAAAGGTCTCATCCACTTGTATTTCATCAGATGATGCCACAGCGATCTTATAAGGCATATGTACTCCTCCCTGCTTCCTTTCTATTCGGCAGACCAATCCATTGATTAGTTAAATCTCTGGACTGCCACTGTATAAATGTCCTCGATCAGACGGATTCCACCGGTATATCCCACATAAAAATCATCCAATACCACCTTATCCTGCACCGGCCATGCAATGTTCAGATAGTTGCCCTTCAGACTTTCTGTCAGCTCCTTCTCATAATAGCTGCCTAAAATCAGCGGATATCCATGATAATTGTGTTCCCGGATCTGCTCATGAATCTGATAGCCGTCTGTCTCAAATACCACTTCTGCTTCCAGTCCATAATTCAGCTTCTTAAATTCCTCTTTGATCTGTTCCCTGTACTGCTTAGGGGTATCATCTACGATAAACTGCTTTGCCGGCACTAATCCCAGATCATTTGCCAGGAACTTGGTGATTCCCAGAGCATACTGGGCGTCTGCCACTACCGTAAACTGCTTGTTGATGACTCGGTTCTCTAAGAACAGATCCGCATACCGCTCGATCAGGTAATAATAATAATTTTCATGTTCTGTAATGACAGATTCTACCTGTTCTTCCGGTACCCCGGCAAATGCGTATTTTCCAGAGATACCCATGGAGACACCAGCAGATTAAACTCTGCCTTGGGAATCCGGTTGATGTTCTCAATTCCTCTCTGGTAGCCAAAAATAGTATTGGGCGTCAATCCAATCTCTTTTAACAATTTTTCCAGTTCTCTGATGTTTCCTAACCAGAACAGATCCTGATAGGGCACATCTGCCCAGATGTTCACCAGTCCTTTTTCTTTCTCCTCTGACTTTTCCAGATACTGTTCAATGATGGCATCGATCACCTGCTGGTGTCCGATATAATTATTGCCCTTAAATCCTGCCGTGGAAGCATAAAGTACCGGCTTTTTGGCGTCTGCAAAACGGCTGACCACCTCCCCCGTATCATCGCCTACGATTTCCGGAATACAGCCTGTCAATACCACATACAGATCCGCATCAATCACCTTCAATGCATTTTCAATGGTACTTTCCAGCTTCTTCACACCACCAAATACCACATCTTTCTCATTGATACTGGTACATGGAAAAATATTAGGTGAAAAATAGCCGGAACTTCCAGTAGAATCGGAAAGTTTCTGGGCACATCCAGGACCGGAATGAAGCACTGGAATTGCTCTTGAAATTGCCTGTACCGTTTGCATTGCCCCCAGGGCACACTTATATCTCTGCTTATCTAATAATTTTGCCATTACTTTTTCGCCTCCTCTAAGAATGTGCCCACATTCTGTTCATACCACCAGTCTGTATATGGCAATTTGACTCTCTTTGCCAGATTTTGTTCAAAACTGCGGTTGCGAATGGTATCCAAAATGGTGCGTGCAAATTCTAACGTATGCTGGTACCCGAACAGCATGTATTCATCTGCCACATAAACTGCCGGCGTACCGTTTTTGATTGCCCATACGGTAGAACCGGGATGTCTGGACAGATATAGATCAGGCTGATATTTATGTAAAATATTCATCACCTCAAAATTCTGCTGATCGGCTACACTGGCCTCGAAATCAATGTCATGATCCAGCAGATATTTCATAGAAGGCGGAACATCCCCGTTTTCATACTTCTTATCGTAATGCCATGCCAGCGCCCATACCACTTCGATCCCCAGCTCGTTCAGCACTCTGGACACTTCAAAGGTATAACCTGGTCCCATGCCGATGACCGCTTTCAATCCTTTCAGCTCTTTTTTGATCTCTTCGATCTGCGGTATGTAAATGGCTCTCTGCTCTTCAATGTATGCTTCAATCAATTCACTTCGATTTGTAACTTTTCCAATTTCACGGAGCCATGTTTCAAATCCCACGATACCGCACTGGTTGATGCTGCGTACATACGGTACCCCATACTTTTCCTCCAGCGCATTTCCTAAATAGTTGCCTAATGTACCGCAGATACAGGTGGTGGCCAGAGACTCTGAAATATGAGACAATTCCTCTACCGTAGAGTTGCAGTACAGGAAGATGGGCTCTAAATCAAACCGCTTAAACATCTCGATGATCTCTGGTCTTGCACTTTCATAGAAGTTTTTGAAATTGATGGTATTGCGCTTCTGCTTAGGAGGCTGTACGATACTACTTAACACCGCATGATCGGAAATATCAAATCCGGTTGCCCAGATCCGGGACTTAAATCCTTCACAATGAACCGCTACCACCGGCACATCAATTTCTTCTTTTACATCATCTACCACACTGTCGATATCTTCACCGATGATTCCTGTGGCACAGGAACTGGTCACAAAAATCGCCTTTGGAGAGTACCGTCTGTTCACTTCCAGTATGATTCTTCTTAAAGATTCTGTGGAACCAAAGATGGTATCCTTCTCATTCATATCGGTTCCTACATATACGGTATCGTTGGTGACCCCACGTTTTTTGGCCATCACTTTATCCAGGTAATACGCACCTGCGCTGGCCACAGAACATCCTGCGGGTCCGTGATGAATGATCGCCACATCCCGAATGGCAGACAACTGTCCCAATGCACAGCTGGACAGACAGGTACTGGACTGGGAGAAACATCTGGAACATCCTTTCAATGTACCGCATTCACTCTTCTCTGCCAAGTCACTGAGGGAACCGATATAGCCGGTAATAGAGCCGATTCGATTCTCTCTTGTTGCCACATTTGAACTTTCTAAATTGATTGACATATTTTT
This sequence comes from uncultured Eubacteriales bacterium, assembly GCA_900321525.1. Classification (GTDB taxonomy): domain Bacteria; phylum Bacillota; class Clostridia; order Lachnospirales; family Lachnospiraceae; genus UBA2942. Next base: position 1,989 of record ONWL01000168.1, on the reverse strand, counting down.
CTCCTACCCTCTATACTCCTCGTTGAACAAATTCGTAGACAAATAACGAAGTCCTGTATCCGGCAGCACTGCAACGATGGTTTTTCCTGCATTTTCCGGTCTCTTCGCCAGCTGTGTTGCAGCATGGATGGCTGCACCGGAAGAAGTGCCGATCAAAATACCGTCTGTCTTAGCCACTTCTCTGGCTGCTTCATATGCTTCGATGGTTTCCACTTCTACCTTCTCATCATAAATATTCAGATTCATGGTAGCAGGTACCCGCTCCTTTGGAATGCCTTCGAATGGATGCACACCGGTGATCTCTTCCGGTTCCGGATTTTCTTCACTTGGAAGAGAATTCTTGCCCGGCTGGATGGCCACTACTTTGATCTCCGGGTTCTGACGCTTCAAATATGCACCCGTTCCGGAAACCGTTCCACCGGTTCCTACATTTGCCACCAGAATATCTACATTGCCGTCTGTATCTTCCCAGATCTCAGGACCTGTAGTAGCTTCATGAATGGCTGGATTGGCTGGATTGGATACCTGATCCACAAAGAATACATGCTCTTCTTTGGATAAGACTTCCTCCCGCAATGCTTTGATGGCTGCCACAAAGTCACCGTCGGTTTCTTTTAGCACTCTGGCCACTGCCGGTTCTTCGGAAAGCTTGATGGTGGTTCCACCAAAGGCCTTGATAACCTTAAACCGCTCTTCACTGACCTGATCCTGAATATATACCCGGAATGGATATCCTTTGGAAGCAGCCACTGCAGCCAGACCGATTCCTGTATTACCGCTTGTGGTTTCTACAATGGTATCCCCCGGTTTTAACAATCCCTTTTTTTCCGCATCCTCTACCATTGCCAATGCAATTCTGTCCTTCACACTCTGATTTGGATTAAAGTACTCTAATTTCACCAGAATTCTGGCGTTGAGCCCATGCTTCTTCTCATATCCTTTAATCTCCAAAAGGGGAGTTTTCCCAACCAATTCTCCAATCGATTCATATATTCTTGCCATATCCTGTTCCTCCTTACATGATCAAACTCTTTATTGCTTCGTAATTGTTCCATACTCTCACAGTTACGCTATTTCTCATTAAATATGATAATCATCCTCAGAATCCATCAGACCAAACTCCAACAGAATCTCCTCGAGACGTTCCTGGGTCATTGGAGTTGGAATGTCAAATCTGGTATTGTTGATGACTGCCTCTGCCAGATTTCTGTATTCCTGTGCCTGATTGGAGTCCGGCTTATATTCGATGACAGTCTTCTTATTGATCTCTGCTCTCTGCACAATGTTATCACGAGGTACAAAATACAACAGCTGGGTTCCCAATTCCTTTGCGAATGCACGCAGCAGATCCAGTTCTCTGTCTACGTTTCTGGAGTTACAGATGATACCGCCCAATCTGACGCCGCCTGTTTTGGCATACCGTTTGATTCCCTTGGCAATGTTATTGGCTGCATACAATGCCATCATCTCACCACTGGCTACGATATAGATTTCCTTTGCTTTTCCTTCACGAATGGGCATTGCGAAACCACCACATACCACATCGCCCAATACATCATAGAATACATAATCCAGTTCATCTGTGTACGCACCCAGATTCTCTAACATATTGATCGATGTGATGATTCCACGTCCTGCACAACCAACGCCTGGCTCCGGACCGCCGGATTCTACGCACTTGGTTCCTCCAAACCCTTCTCGCATGATACGATCCAGCTCAATGTCCTCTCCCTCATCTCTGATAGTATCCAATACAGTCTTCTGTGCCAACCCCCCCAAAAGAAGTCTGGTGGAATCTGCCTTTGGATCACAACCTACTACCATGACCTTTTTCCCATGTTCTACCAAACCTGCGGTTAAGTTCTGTGTCGTTGTGGACTTTCCGATTCCACCTTTTCCATAGATTGCGATCTGTCTGATTTCTGCCATTATTCCATTCCTCCGGTAATTAATTTTTGTATTTGTTCGTATTTTATAATTTTGTTGAGA
>ONWL01000101.1 GCA_900321525.1 uncultured Eubacteriales bacterium | reverse complement strand
CATCACGTTCCGATGTGGTGCCATCCTGATTCTGGATTCTTCCTTCTCTGCGTCCTCCTCTGCCGCCCTGGGGTCTTTCTCCCGTTCCATTTCCATTTGCCGGGTTAAAATTCTCGTCAGATTCTTCCGGTCTCATTCCTCCAAATCCTGTTCCATTTTCCGGCACAAAGTTCTCATCAAATGTTCCATCAAACTGACCATCCTGTGGTCTGCCTTCCAAACCGGTTCCACCTTTTTGGTCACTGCCAAATCCCCCTGGCATACCGCCGCCGAAACCGCCCATGCCAGTTCCATAGATGGTACCATTCATGGTGATCTGTGCGGTCTCTGTCCCACAGGTCAGTTCATAGGTGCCATCTGCTTCCAGTTCCGGAATGGAAATCACCACAGAACGATACTGTTTCTGAATGGTTTTGGTAAACAACTCATTTCCCTCTGCATCTTTTAAGGTCAGTTCGGTGCCTGCCTCCTGTACATTGGACAAATTCACAAGAATGGAACACTGTGTACTGTCGGTTCCAAAATTCATGGCCATACCAGAACTGCCGGTTGCCACAAAGATGCCGCCATGGATCTCTCCGGAATATTCATAATCCATGATTCCATTTCCATCATTGGTAGGTCCTTCCACATAGACCGTACCGCCGTTGATGACCAGTGTACCATTGGAATCCAATCCGTCGCCATCTGCATCGACATAAATTTCACCGCCATTGATGGTAATGGAGAATTCCGCAGCCTGGGTCTGTTTCTCTTCTGCCTGCTCTGTATCAGAGCCATTGGTTACATTTCCTCTTCCGCCAAAGAAACCATCCATCTGTGCATCGGAAGATCCGCCTGCCGCATTGATCCCATCATCGGATGCTTTGACAGAGATCATACCGTCGTTGACGGTAACCGTCTGTCCCTCGATTCCTTCCTGACAAGCTACAATGTCGATGGTACCGCCATTGATGGTCAGCTCTGTCTCTGCATGGATGGCATCGTCTCCTGCGGAAATGGTGTAAGTGCCATTGTCAATCAAAACCCAGCCTTTGTCCGTATCGGTATCATTGGATGCTTTCAGTGCATCATTTCCTGCTGTGATGACGAAAGTACCATCCAAAATGGTCAGAGAATCCTTTCCCTGCAAGCCGTCTTTCACCGTATCAATTTCATAGGTTCCGGATACGATCAGCAGATCGTCCTTGCTCCGGATTCCATCCTCATAGTTACCCTGCACAATCAAAGAACCAGTACCATTGATGGTCAAATCGTCCTTGCTGAAAATGGCTGCATTTGGTTCCTCTTCTTCTGCTGTTTCATATACGTACGTCTCACCATCTTCGATCTGGTTCGCAGTGCCATCCTGCAATGTGATCACAATTTTGTCACTCTGGGCGCCATAAATGGCGGCACTGTCTGTGCAGGTTATCTGTGCCCCTGCCAATACCAGATGCACCAGCGCTTCCTTGTCTGCATCAATGAGAATCTGTCCATTGAACACACCGCTTAACACATAGGTGCCGCCTTTTGTAATGGTCACTGCACCACCGTCTGTCTTAGCGCCGGCACCAGATATGTCTACAATTTCCCCATTTCCTGTAATGGTCACTGCATCCGATGGAATGGACGTATCATAATCCTCTGCCTTACCATATGTAGCATGGTCTGCTTCTGTGGTGACACTCTCTGTATCATCCTGTTCTGGCTGTGCTGTAATTTCGCTTTCTTTCACTGATTCCTGCACAGATGTGTCAATCTGGGTGGGAAGGGGCACTTCCTTCTGTTCCACTGCCGTTTCCCCCTGGCATCCGTTCATCACCAACAAACCGCATACGATTGCACTTAACATTTTTTTCTTCATCGCATAATCCTCCTCTATTTTATATTATACCTGGCTCTCCCATCCTGCATTCTACTCTTTTGAGTTTTTATATTATACCTGGCTCTCCCATCCTGCATTCTACTCTTTTGAGTACACGTTTGGTGCCTATTCATTCAATCCCAGCTTCTATATTTTATTTTTACAATTCTTCTCGATCCGCAGATGCATATCCGCAGGAAACCGTCAGATTTCCATTCCGACAGCGGATGGCATCCAAAAATGCTTTTTCACTTTTCTCCTGTTTCATAGCAATGTGGTAATGCAGCTCATACAGGCTGCCCATGTTCACCGTCTTCACCTTCACCAGACGATGGCTGCCGGTAAATTCTGCAAACAGATCCTCGAAAATTCCTTCATAATCCAGATTTTCCGGAATGGTCACCTTCAGTTCCTTTCCAAGCAGTTTCTTTTCTCCAAAATGCAGGGTAATCAGTACTACCATCGCTATACCGATGCAAATCACTAACACCAGGGCAATGCCAATATATCCCATACCGGTTGCCAGTCCCACTGCCATCGCCAGAAAGATGCTGGCAATCTCTCTGGAATTGCCCGGTACGGAACGGAAGCGCACCAGACTGAATGCGCCCATCACCGCCACGCCGGTTCCTACATTTCCGTTCACCAGCATGATCACCGACTGTACCACTGCCGGCAGTACCACCAGTGTGGTCACAAAATGTTTGCTGTAGTCATTGCGATACATATGTACCAGTGCAATCAAAAGCCCCAATAACAAAGAAGCTGCGGTGCAGATCAAATACGCACCTGCTGACATCTGTTCTGTGGATACGATTAAAAATTGTTCTAACATAGGGGATTCCTCCTTGTGTTCTGTTCTGTATGCAGGTAATTGGAAAATGGAATGACCACCGGTCCCTGCTGTTGTTTTTGTTTCTCCATGTAAAATGTGCCATACTTGGAAAAGGATGTGGGATAAATCTGAAGTTCTGACAATGCCCTTGCCAGCCACAGTGGCATCACTCCCGGAATCTTAATCTCCATCAATACCTGATCCTTTGGCAAAAGCACCTTTCCTGCATCGCCTGCCCCTAAACGCATCTCCTGTTCCCGACAGCGGATGTCCGTATCAAAGGTCATCCGTAAATTGGCATCCTCTCTGCACTGATAGGCAATCCGGTCATAGGCCAGATACACCGCCGGCTGCAAAGAATACCGGCTGGTAAACCAGTTCAGTTCCTCCATGATCTGTCCCTGCTTGGAAGGTGCCACCCCTTTTGCCAGATAGGCTTCTGCCTCCGCAAGGGAGAGTGCCACACGTCTTTTATAGACGATTCCGTCATACTTCTTTTTCAGTTCCAGAAAGACGGTATCCTCTGCTCCAGGTACTCCATAGCTGCGCAGCCGCAGCTTTTCTTTGTAAACCGGTTTTTCGATGGAATGTCGGATCAGTGCATACTCCGGTGTATCATAATAAATGTTACAGATGGTGTACTGTCCGTATGCATCGGGCTTCAGTCTGGGTAAGATGCGATCTAACAAAGCCTGATACTGTCTGACATCCAACATATATTTCTTTTCATACCGTTTGAAAACCTCCTGCATCTTGCATCCTCCTTCTTTGCCTGTATCTTCCTCCATCCATTCTTCGTTCTTTTGCGACTGCCCTAAACTGCAGCAGAAAGCAGATCTCGGTTTTTTCTCATGCATTCTGTGTTCTTTTGGGACTGCCCTGAACGGTTGTGTCCTTGTTTCTATATACAGTATAGAAGGAAAGCGTGTGCAAAATTAGAAAAAAAGGTGAAGATTTTGTGTGCAAAACCGATTTCAGGGAAAAGAAAATGGCCAGATCACATGGATCTGACCACCTGTTTCACAGTTACGATTCATTCCGTAAATCCCAGTTCATTTAATTCTATTTCCCGATAGTCCGGACTGAGCGAATACGACACAATCCGCACGTTCTTATAATTTGCAACCAAAATACCTCTTTCACACCATTCTGCGCACCACTTAGAAACCGCTCTTGTTGTGACCATAAATATTTCCGCCAAATCTTTTGTTTTGATTTCTTCCATATGATTTTCAAGCACAAAACGAAGCATTTTCCTGTCTCTCTTATTCAGATTTTTGATCAAGTGTGCAGGCTCATCCTTTTCGTTGGCCTCTTTTGCCATTTCATAGATTTTTTCTGCATTCAGTGACATAATCCTGACGAAAAACTCAATCCATCGTTCCAAATGAGGAGGGGCATTTCTGCCATCATAATATAATGCAGGCAACCCCATCTGCAAATTCTCATAGTATCCTTCCAAATCCATGGCATAATATTCCTCCATAGAATTAAATCCTTTGAAATCATATCCATTTTCCATCAGAATATAAGTAGCCAACGCTCTGGAGCAACGTCCATTTCCATCTTCAAAAGGATGTATTGTTGCAAATTGATAGTGAAAAATGGCAGCCTTGATGGGTACCGGAAGTGCCTTCTCCTCTTGGTACCATGTGACCAGCTCCCCTACCAACTCATCCAATTCTGACCATTCCGGTGGAATATACTCCGGCATTCTGGTTTTGCTGTCATATACCGCAAATAATACTCCCGGCGGCATGGCGCCTCGAAAAGAAGACTTCTTCATTCTACTTCCTTTTTTATTGACAATTCCATGCAGTTCTTTGATCAAATCTACTGTAATTTCACGATTCATAGAATTCTCCTTCTCAAGGAAGGAAAGCGCATCCCAATAATTCAACACTTCTCTCTCCGCATTGATCTTGGTATCTGCACCCTTTTTCTGAATGACTCTTTCTACCTGATCGTAGGATAGAAAATTTCCCTCGATGCTGGTAGAAAAATGCGTCTTCTTCATCTTCGCCTTATACAGTAGTTCCTGCTTCACTCTGGTAGGTAGATACAAATACTCCAAAGAAGCCCTGTATCGTTCAATCTTGAGTAAATCATTCACCATATCTGTGGTATATACAAATTTCGGTTGAAACATCTCTTCCTGCACCTCCTTCTACCAAAAGTATAGCACAGTTTGTTCCTTATTTCATCTTTTTTGTTCCTTATTTGTTCGCTAAAGTTCGCTATTTGTTCCTTATTTGTTCGCTATAAATAAGAAAAACACAAGTCTCTCCATATAAGAAACCTGTGTTTTCTTGTTCTATCTCGATTGACACGATACGATATCATTTCTGCCAGACACAATTGTCCGGTTGCCTGGCATCTGATCAACCACTGCCCGCGAATGCTAGCTCTTCTTGTCACTCGTCATTCCACGATCGTCTCTCACAACCTGACGTAATCTTAATTAGCAGATTCTGGTTCCTTCCGGAATCATATCATCTACAAAGACTACTTTACAGCCGCATGCATTATTGCTCGCTGCAAGAAGCATACCTTCGCTCTTTACACCGGTAAGACGGGCTGGCTTCAAGTTGGCAACTACGATGATCTTCTTGCCAATCAGCTGCTCTGGTGTGTAGTACTTCTTGATGCTGGACACGATGACTCTCTCCTTGATGCCGTCAAAAAGGGTGAGCTTCAGACAGCTGTGAGACTTGCGGATCTCGCTGCACTTTACGATCTTGCACACACGCAGGTCAATGGTGCCAAACTGGTCTAAGTCGATCTCATCCTTAATGGGCTGTACTTCATCCGGCTCCCCATACTCGACTGCCGGTGCTTCTTCCTCCACTTCCTCTGTCACCGGATGCAGCTCTGCCTCGGTCTTTGGCGTAGAGAAATCCAGTAAGAAGGTGAAACGCTCCTTCTCAATGGCATACAGGAACAGGTACAGACGCGGTCCCTTTTCCTTGCCTAACAGCAGCTGGTATACCACCTTGAAGAATCTGCCCTGTACTGCCTTTAAGTTGGGGATGTCCTCTCCAAACACTTCCTTTGGAATGGCATACAGTTTGGTATTCAGCTCATCCAGTGTATAGGTCTCTTCGGACAGATACTGGTGCAGGATGCTGATCTCACGCTTCTCCTCCTCAGTCAGGGACTCATACAAATCCCAGTCTCTGTATGGACGCAACTTGTTGGCATTTTCCGGTGCGCAGTGCTCTAACCAGTACTGTGCCAAGTCCAGACGCTCCTTGAAATCGGCATACTTGTATGGAGTTCCGATCTTCTCAAATACAGTCTCGATCATGGGGATATTGAAATCTACGATGGAACCCATCTGTACCAGCAGAGACATAGGTACCGTGTTGATCTTCTCGTCAAACATCAGGCAGCTTGCCATAATGTCCTTTACATGGTCATCTGCTGTGCCGTCTAAATACTGGTTGTACTGCTTGTCAAACTCAAAATACTGGCGCAGGATTCCGTCATCAAAGCAGAAATCAAATGCCTTGTTTGGCTCTGCCTTTGCATACAGCCACAAAATGATCTCCGGCTGATAAATATGCAACAGGGTATCCGGTGTCAGGTTCAATCCGGAAGAACCGGACATCTTACCGGTGGTACCCTTAATGCCGATGAACTCATAGCCCTGGAAGATGGGTGCCGGGAATCCGAAGATCTTCTCAGAGATCACACGGCTGGTATCATAGCTGCCGCCTGGGCTTGCATGATCCTTTCCGCCTGGCTCGAAGTCTACGCCCTCATACATCCAGCGCATTGGCCAGTCGATCTTCCATGCCAGCTTGCAGTTGAAATCCTTTGTAAAATCAAAAGTTCCCTTGTGTCCGCAGGCACACTCATACTCTGCCACATGGCAGTCCTCTGTCAGAGACAGAATCTTGGTGGTGTCTCTTCCACAGCAAGGACAGTAAATGCTCACCGGATAGTAAGCCTCTCTCTCTCCTTCCTGTGCGGTCTGGGTACGGAAGCTGTCTAAGATATCGAAGATCTCGCCACGCTTCTCCAATGCCTTCAGCACATACTCGGCATACTTGCCGCTTCTGTTCATCTGGCCCTGGTATCTGTAATCCATCTTGATGCCGAACTTCTCGATGGATGCTTCAAACTCTTTCTCGAAGTACTCTGCATAGGTCTTTTCTTCTGTGCCAAATGGATTGGGCACATCTACATATGGATACCCGATGTACTTTTCCATGTCAGAATCAATCTTTGCCACATTCACCGGCACTTTTCTCAGACGGTCAAACTCGTCCCATGAAAACAGCAGCTTGGCTTTCTTGCCCTTGCGCTGTAATGCCTTTACTACAAAAAGGCTGGTGGCAATGTCCCTGAAATTTCCGATATGAATGGAACCGGATGGACTGATGCCTGCTGCACATACATACTCTTCCTTGTTTGGATTTCTCTCTATAATCCTGTCTGCAATCTTATCTGACCAATGCATTTCCTTTCCTTTTCTCCTTTAAACATAAAAATAGAATTCTATTATAACATTTTTATTTGTAAAGTCAACTGTTTACTCGAAACTATATTTTCAATTCGTTTGGCACTTAATCAAATATAGTTCTCGTCTGTTTTGCGTAAGTGCCAATTTGTTACCGTGAATACATTTTTCACTTTTATATGCTCGCTTCTGATTGAACTCCACTCGCAAGTATTCATAAACTATATCCAAAAACCTTTTCAGGCCTCATTCCCTGCTTGGTCATCTGTTGTCACTTTTATTTCCTGCCATTCTCTTTCCCCAACCTTCGGTAAATGAGGAAATACATGGTCAGGAAACTGCTCAATCCTCCGATGGCATTGGAAATGGGTTCTGCCACAAACACCCCTTTTACCCCCAGTCCCAGTGCCGGCAGCAGCAAGGTCAAGGGCGCCACGATCATCACTTTGCGAAACAGGGAAAAGAATATCGCCTGCTTAGAATATCCCAGTGCGGTAAAGGTAGACTGTCCGGTAAACTGAAAGGCCATACAGAAAAATCCGAAAAAGTACAGATGCAATGCCCCTACTCCTGCTTCGATCATGGCAGGGTCATCTGTAAAAATGGAAAGCATCAGCCGGGGACTGGCAATGACAAACATCCATGCCAATACTGTGTAAGTGAAACAAAGAATGGCCGTAAACCGGATGCCCTGCTTCACCCTATCATACCGCCCGGCACCCCAGTTGTACCCAAGCACCGGCTGGGCGCCCTGAGACAGTCCGGAAACCGCCAGAGACAAAATCTCCCGCACAGAATTTAAGATGGTCATAATCCCCACATACAGATC
>ONWL01000003.1 GCA_900321525.1 uncultured Eubacteriales bacterium | reverse complement strand
CAATAAAAATGCAATGATCAGCACGCCAATCAAAGCCAGCAGCGCTCCCATTCCCACAGAATAAAAATCAGCGGAAAAATTCTGATAGGTGACCAACGTAGCGGAACTGCTTACCACCAGATTTGCATTTTGCAAGCCGATAAATGCAATGAACAATCCGATTCCAGCACTGACTGCAGATTTCAGCGTCATGGGAATGGCATTGAAGATGGCTTCTCTTACATTGGTTGCAGACAAAAGAATAAAAATCACACCCTCAATCAATACTGCAAGCAATGCCAGCTGCCAGGGATATCCATATCCCATTACCACGGTATAGGTAAAATACGCATTTAATCCCATACCAGGCGCCAGCGCAAACGGATAATTGGCCAACAATGCCATCAGCGCCGTCCCGATAAAAGATGCCAACGCCGTTGCAATGAGCACTGCGTTTTTATCCATACCGGAAGCCGACAGAATATTGGGATTGACCGCCAAAATATAGGCCATGGTCATAAAGGTGGTGATACCGGCCATCACTTCTGTCTTGACATCGGTACCGTTTTCTCTCAATTTGAAGACTTTTTCTAACATCGTCATCCTCCTTTGTGAAGCAATATCGTTCTGTTTGTGTTCCATTTTTGGGAGGTTTCATTGCTCTTTCCCAAAAAATTTCACACACACTTCTTCCTTGATGATAACGTATTTTCATAGACTTTGTCAAGAAAAAGCGCTGTCTTTCCATTGTTTTTCAGTTTTTTATTATCATTCTTTTCTTTTTTCAGATCATTCCTTTTCCATGGATCATTCTATCCGAAATCCATACTCATGCGCTTCCAGAGGCATCGTCCGCACATCCATATTTTCGATCCGGACATAAGTTCCTCTTTCAATTCCCAAAATCACCTGTTCCAAATCTTCCTCTTTTCCCTGCAATTCCATGGTCACAGTACCGTCCCATTCATTTCTCACCCAACCGGTACACCTGTACCGTTGTGCAGCATAACTGGCTCGACAGCGGAACCCCACTCCCTGTACGCCACCGGAAAACACAAAGTGCTTGCGAACTTCCAAATCTTCCTTCTCCTTTCTCTAAAAATTTGATAGACAATTGCGAAACTCTTTGCACAGAACAGAAAACAGCCTCCATTATATCTGTTTTGCAAACGAAATTTGTTTTTTCAATTTCGCTCATCCCTCTTCTTTTTTAATACCACATTTTCTTGTTCATATGCAATTTCCAGAACTTCCAATTTGTACAACTCACGCTTGTAATTGACAAATTTTTATAGTCTCACCCCTGTTCAAAACAACAAGACTACTGACTGAATAGGAATGCAGACAGCACGTTAACATATCACTTCCTGATAAGACTCGTTACGACCTCGCAATGATTGGTACCGCCAAACATATCTACCGGCCATGCCCCTTTTGCTTCATATCCATTGCTGGTCAGCCACTCCAGATCCCGCTTTAATGTTTCCGGATTACAGGATACATAAACAACCCGCTTAGGAGAAAGGGTTTTCATGCTGGACAGGAAGGCTTCCGTACTGCCGCTTCTGGGCGGATCCATGATGACCACGTCAATCTGCTCCCCGCTCTCTGCCAATTGTTCCATAAAGATACCGGCATCTGCACAGTAAAACCGGATGTTCTTTCGCTGATTCAATTTGGCATTTTGGATGGCATCCTTCACTGCGTCCCGGTTTAATTCCACTCCGATCACTTCTCTTGCTTTCCGGCTGGCTGCAATGCCAATGGTTCCGGTACCGCAGTATGCGTCCAACACCCGCTCTTTGCCTGTCAAACCGGCAGCGTCTATAGCAAGGCGGTACAACTTCTCTGCCTGGGGTGGATTGACCTGATAAAAAGACTGGGGGGAAATACGAAAACGCAGTCCGTCCAGTTCATCCTCAATATAGCCTTTGCCGTACAATACAATGTCCCGACTGCCCAATACCATGGTCGTATCTTTGTCATTGATATTTAATACCACTGTGGTAATCTCCGGATGTTTTTCCCGTAACACCTTCACAAAGTTCTTTCTGGATGAAAAGACTGGATCTGTTACTACCAGAATGACCATCACCTCTCCTGTGGCATACCCCTTTCGAATCACCACGTGGCGCAGAAGACCGTAACCGGATCTCTCATCATAGGTTCGAATCTTGAAAGACCGCAACAAGCCACCGATGGTTCGGATAATGGCCGCAGACTGGGTATCTTCTATGAGACAGTCTTTCACAGAAAGAATATTGTGAGTACCTGCCTGATAGACACCGTACACCGGATGGCCTTTGGCATCACAGCCAAACACTGCATGTACTTTGTGACGATAATGGAGTGGCTGTTCCATCCCTACGATGGGATGTACCGGACATAATTCCCCCATCAGTTCCTGTACTGCCTTTTGTTTCTTCTTCAGCTGTTTTGCATAAGGCAGATTGATATAAGTACAGGCACCACACTTTTCTGCATATGAACAGACATCTGGATTTTTGCCTGAGGTTTCCTTTGCTGATTTCACCACCTGCTTTGATCCATGATTCTCCCGTACTTTCGGATATCCGGATTGACCAGACCTGGTCTTCTTGTTCTGCCCATATGTCCTTGTCTGTTTTTTCTGCTCTTTCATGAAATTTCATTCCTTTTCCTGTTTTTAAAATGAGGCAGATACAATTATGTATTTGCCTCATTTCCACTTTACCTGATCCTTGATTCCAGTTTCCAGACAACTTTCCTACAAATCAGATTCTTCTTTTTATCATACTGACACCTTATAATCCTTCTACAATCTTTGCAAAATGTTCCAGTGTCTGTTCAATATCCCGTTTCCCGCTGAAATAACTTTCCATTTCTTTTAAAAACAATTCTTTCATCAAAATATCCTGTTCCGTAGGTGCCTCTGTGGGAATTCGACTGGCGGCATTGGTATATTCTCTGAATATGTTCTGATTCTTTAACAAAGGATCTTTTCCTTCCTCAGACTCTACCAGCCGATCCATCACCTCTTTGTGATTCACCGGCACCGTCTTTGCCAATGCGAACTGCTCCATTGTTTCCTGGTCACAAGTCAGATATTTCAACAATTCTTGTGCCAATGCAGGGTCACTGCATCCCACTGGAATTGCCAGCATGACCGCCTCTTCTGCATAAGTCTGGGGACCATAACAGATTCCCCAGTCACCCTCTTTTGCACCAGCCTGCTGTAACGTCTGACGGATGAAATAGGCGTTGGCAAAACAACCTGCCACTGTTCCATCCAGCAGCTTGTCTACGGTATCCTCTGCTTTTTCTTCCCCCCAAGTGAGCTGATTGTTTAACAGTTCCGGATACAGCTCCATGTAATCCATGAATACATCCGGAATATGCAATGTATCCTCCACATACCAGGCTGGTGTAGCGGACAAAATGGCATCCTCCATCTCTTCTGCTGTATCCAACAGCTTGACTTTGCCATTTGATTTCTGAGCCACTGCATCAGCTGCGGTATAGAAAGAAGTCCACTCTCCCACTGCATTCTGCATGCCTTCTCCATCTTCTACATCCAAAAATTTCTGCACCAGGTTTCGCTGATACAAAAACTTGACTGCAGTTTGCTGCCAGGTCAGTCCGTACAGCGTATCCTCTGCCATACCCATTTCCTTCATAAAATCATACATCTGCGCCGTGTCTTTCTCTGTGATGCCCACATCGGATACCGGCTGCAGCAACCCTGCCTTTGCCAGAGTTTCCAGTTCACCAGAAGATACTGCCACCAGATCAGGGTAAGCTTCATTTTCTACATCCATACCCCGTTCCCATGCCGCCAGCTGCTTCTCTGTATTTTCCACAATTCGCATGGGAATTTCGCTGTGTTCCTGTTTAAACTGTCTGCAAAACTCTGCTGTCAATGGATCCTGACAGTATACCACAAATATATTGACCGCTTCTTCTGTGGTCTGTACCACAGCTTCTGTATCCGTCGATCCATCAGTTTTTCCCTCTTTTTCTGTTGTATTTTGATTGCAGCCACAGAGTAACAGTGCTGCCATCAAGATGCCAATCCCCGCTTTTTTCATTGCCCCTAGCCTCCATTATCTTTTATTGCAACGCACCACCGATTCTCCCTCAATCAGATGCCCCTTGATGATGACCTGTTTTGCTTTCTGCCGATCCGGATGTTCGATCAGATCAAGCAGTGCATGAGCCGCCTCTTTTCCCATACGCTCTGTATCCTGTGCAATGGTGGTCAGTTTGGGATACAATACCTGTCCTAACACCAGACCATCGTAACCTGCTACCGATACATCGTCCGGCACATTGTACCCTTCCTGGCGTAAATAACTCATCCCTGCTAATGCTGTAAAATCATCCGGATACAAAATACACGTAGGCGGACCTGGCAGCTGCAATAGTTCCCGTGCAATGGCATGTGCGCGCTCCGCATCATGATATGCCGCTTCCCGTATATATTCTTTTGGAATATCCAGCCCCAGACGATTCATCATATCCCGGAACGTGGTCACACGAGTGTTGGTCACTAAGGAATACTCACCATGAATGTATGCAATCTTCCGATGTCCATTATTGTACACATGCTTTACCAAGTCTGTGATTCCTTTTTTGTTATCCGACAATACCGACATCCGATCTGGATACACATGATCAAAAACAACCACCGGCAATTCACAGGTCACCAGTTCTTCCATCTCCTCGCTTTCAAAATCTGCACAGGCAACCACCACGCCATCCACGCCTCTATACTTACAATGTTCATAATAAGTCATCTTCTGTCCACCCAGCGCATGGTTGACAAATGTGATATCCAGACCGTTCTTTTCCAATTCAGAACGGACAGCCTGCAACAGATTTGCAAAATATTCATGTGCCAGACCACTGCCAGAATCATCTGTCATCACAACCCCTACATTATATGTACGGTTTGTTTTCAATGCACGAGCCGCAGAATTGGGAAAATAGCCCAGCTCCCTTGCCTTCTGCTGTATCACTGCCTTTGTCTCTGCACTAATGTCAGAATACCCATTGAGCGATTTGCTTACAGTTGCCACAGACACACCACAAGCCACAGCAATATCTTTCATCGATACCATTTTGTCATCCTCCTTTTATCTGAGTGTCTTTCTCTATTATACGTACTTTTCCGAAACTATTCAATCTTTCTTTTTAGATTTTTTTCATTTTTTGTCAAATCCCCTTGCGGCCTTTTCTATCTATTGTTATAATAAAACAACTTATCATATGTCATTTACCATCAAACGCAATCGACTTAGGAGGGTTTCTATGCAACTATATCTGAATCCGGACACTATGAAAAACTGTCCCAAAGATTTTACTTTAATCAACATCAAAGAAGAACCCCAGTACCAGGTTTCTGCCGGCCCATCCCTGATCAGCCCGGAGCTGCTCTTTGAAAATAAGGACAAGACCGTCTCCTATTGTTTCCGAAAACTGGCATCCATTGGACCGGAAGAATACCAGTTGTTAGAACGGGTCAAATTCCGTAAAAAATACACCCCCCTTGCCCTGAAATGCCTCATGCTCATTCGAAAAAAACGAAAAGGAGAACTCCTGTTTCCATTCTGGGATGCACGGTATGTCTATAAATTGACCGGAAAACCGGCAGATTTGGATTTCACACTGTTTTACCGTGAGGAAGCCATCGGCACCGTCAAGAAAGACAAAGCCACGTTTACAGTGAAGTACAAGGAAAAAGATGAAAAAACAGGAGAAGAGAAGGAAAAAGAAAAGCAGGAAGAAAAGGAAACCTTCATTCTGGAAACCAAGACCGATGAGGGGATGCCTTTCTTTGCAGCCGCCGTAACTTTTATCAACTTCATCTGTCACGGCTCTTTCACATAACAAATAGATCGGAACGAAAACAGGTGCTGTGAATCCTTTCACATGCACCTGCCTTCCAAACTTTTTTAAATTTCTTCCTCTTCCGATTCCTCTAATAGTGCAATCTCATATTTTTCCAGAATAATCTTCTGAATCATATCTCTGGTATCGGAATTGATTGGATGTGCAACATCACGATATTCTCCATCTGCTGCCTTACGGCTGGGCATTGCAATGAAAATCCCCTTCTCACCCTCGATGACCTTAATATCATGTACTACAAATTCATTATCGATCGTAATAGATACGATCGCTTTCATCTTTCCTTCCTTGGAAATTTTTCTCACTCTCACATCTGTGATCTGCATAACTATCCCCTTCCCGTCTGTCCTTCTTCTCCGGTCTATGTATGCTCTTCCGAAAAAGGATGGGTGCAAGGCACAATGTGTCTTACACCCATCAGTGTGAACATCGTTGTCCTAATCTTTATTTGTCTGCCACAAACGCAGCCTACTTATTATATCATACTTTTTTGCAGGATGCCATTGCTTTCTGTCAAAATTTGTTGAATTATTTGGATGATTGTAACTGCAAAGACACGGAGCTGCTACCGATTATTTATAATTGTACCGTTCGTTCTTCTCAATGACAATTCTCGGATTGCCCTCCTCGCCTTTAAACACAGAACCATCTTCAATGGTGCTGTGACTTTCTACGATACAATTCTCAATCACAGAGTTGTCTCGTATATATACATCATTCAAAACAATTGAATTGCGAATGATACAATTATTACCAATAAATCCCTCTTTAAAAATCACGCTGTTTTCTACATGACCATTAATAATACTTCCGCTGGCAATCAGACTGTTCCTAACCTCTGAACCATAGTTAAACTTCGCCGGAGGCAGGTCATCCACCTTGGAGAAAATCGGTTCTCCTTCTTTGAAGAAGTAATCTCTGATGTCTTTCCGCAAGAAATCCATATTTGTATTAAAGTACGCTTCAACAGAAGAAATATTGCTCCAGTAGGAGTCCAGCAGGTAGGCGTAAATCTTCTTCTGGCGACGATACCGAACCAAAATATCCTTTACAAAATCATATCGTTCCTCAGAAGCAGCCTGGTCCAGGAGTTCAATCAGAAGTCTTCTTCTGATGATATAAATACCGCAGGACACAATGTTGGATTTTGCTTCAACCGGCTTCTCCTCTAATTCCATGACTCTGTTTTCGCCATCGATGTTCACTAGACCAAATCGCTCCAATCCCATCATCTCACCCATATTCTTACATACAATGGTGATGTCTGCACGCCTGTCAATGTGATACTGCAACACTTGATCATAATCCAGTTTATAAATACAATCACCCGATGCAATGACCACATACGGCTCATGGCTTTCTTTTAGAAAATCAATGTTCTGATAAATAGAATCTGCCGTTCCCCGAAACCAGCTGTTATTATCTGCTGTCAGAATCGGATTAAATACATATAACCCTCCCTGCTTTCTGCCGAAGTTCCACCATTTCGATGAATTCAAATGTGCATTCAAAGACTTTGCGTTATACTGTGTCACAACAGCCACACGATTGATACCGGAATTGGTCATATTGCTCAATGCAAAATCAACACTTCGGTATGTACCGGCAACCGGCAATGCCGCAATGGCTCTCGTTTGAGACAATTCCCGCATTCTCTTATGATTTCCGCCCGCTAAAATAATGCCTACTGCTTTCATTCGCTCTCACCTACTTTCACAATTGCGCCGCCACTTGGAAGAATACCATCCGGGTAATCCTCTGCTGTAGTCACACCACTGATGGCAGTATTCTTGCCAATGCTGACATTGGGCGGAATTACGGAATTCTCAGCTACTGTCACCAGATCGAATGCGTAAACCTTCTTATTATAAGTACTTTCTGCATATTCGCCTACACCTAACTGTGCATTCTCTCCAATCACAGTATTCTCAGCCACAATAGCCTTATATAGCTTTGCGCCTGCCTTTACCACAACGCCTTCCATAATAATGGAATCATATACCTCTGCACCTTCCTCAATGGTCACCTCTGCGCCAATAACAGAATTCTTTGCCACACCATAAACCTCGGTACCTTCTCCGATAATACAGCGCTCTACATATGCATTGGATGCAATATACTGAGGTGGTAATGTGTTGCTCTTGGTATAAATCTTCCAGTAATCCTCATACAAATTGAATACAGGAACCAGATCAATCAGTTCCATATTGGACTCCCAGTATGAGCCTAATGTACCTACATCCTTCCAGTAGCCATTGAATTCATAACAGAATACCCGGTCACCTCTCTGATGGCAGTATGGAATGACATGCATACCGAAGTCACATCCGGAAATATTTTCATTGGCAATCAATGCCTCACGCAGCACCTTCCATGTAAAAATATAAATGCCCATGGATGCCAGATTGCTTCTTGGATGCTCCGGCTTTTCCTCAAAATCTGTGATCTTACCTGTCTCATCTGTGACCAGTACGCCAAAACGGCTGGCTTCCTCGATGGGCACCGGTTTAGCTGCCATAGTGATGTCTGCATTATTTGCCTTATGGAAATCCAACATCATCTTATAGTCCATCTTATAAATATGGTCACCGCCTAAGATCAGCACATACTCTGGATTGAAACTGTCAATATAATTGATGTTCTGATAAATGGCATTGGCAGTACCTGTATACCAGTCGGTGTTCTCCTTCTTCTCATATGGTGAAAGAATGGTCACCCCTCCATAGTTGCGGTCCAAATCCCACGGAATGCCAATTCCAATGTGCGTGTTCAAGCGCAGCGGTTGGTATTGTGTCAAAACACCTACAGTGTCTACACCTGAATTGATACAGTTACTCAATGGAAAATCTATAATGCGATATTTTCCGCCAAAAGCCACTGCAGGCTTTGCCACTTTTGATGTTAATACGCCAAGACGGCTGCCCTGCCCCCCTGCTAATAGCATAGCGATCATTTCTTTTTTCACATTTTCACCCCTTCTAAATTATGATTGTTTTATTATAACATATTTTTCCCTTTTTGTTAATATTTTATATTTATTTTCTTGTAATTTTTCGCAAATTTATTATATATAGCGCAGGAAACAACATTTTTTGACAATATTTTTATTAATTTCAAACAACACATTTATCCTCTTCGTTACTGGTTTTATTGTTGTCGTTTTTGTTTTTAATCAGAAAATATTGTTAGTTTTTTTATGAAATAACATAACTTTTTCCTTGTCAGAAAAAAATCGTCATAAAAAAGCAGATGCAATCCTTTCCAAATTGCATCCGCTTCTATTTAAAAGCCAACAACACAAATGTATACTATGCCTCATTTTCCTCTGCGATTAACTTATAGACCGCCGTATTCTGATATGCCATACTCTCATTATGAGCAAAGGCAATGATCCCTTCTATGGGGGAGACAATCTCCTGTCGCACATCTCCCGTATAAGGGTCTACAATTTTGGCAAGAATCTGCCCCTTGTCCACCCTTTCTCCCGCCTCTGCTATTTTTTCAAAAAACCCGGCAAAGGCTGTTCTCACATTGACAAAGTCATGGCTTTCCACCACTCGCGAAATAAATCCCTCATAGCCACGATGCTGGATGATGCCCTGCTTGGAAAGAAAGTTCAGCACCGCATCTACTGCCTGCTTTGCACTTTCCTTATCTACTGCACTTGTACTTGTGGTATAAATAGAAAAGGCATCTGTTTCCCATATCTGCCAGTTGTAGTTCAGGGTTGTGGTATCAAATGATCTTGGATGATGGAGCACCACATACGGCAAACCAAACTGTTTCGCAAGTTCTATATTTTCCATTCCTGTCTTCATCACCCGCACTTGGGGCACAAAATTTCCAGGCATATAAAAGGATGCAAACTGGATGCCATAGCGGTAATCCTTGATCTGCTCAAAAATCCCTGCGGCAATTCTCTGCGTGGTCTCACCAAGAGAATATCCAGGGTACATTCGGTTGATATCGGTATTGTCAATGGTCCAGAACCGTTTTTTCACATTGACAGAGTAAGGATTTCCGCATGGAATCACCAAAATCCCCTCTCCATCCACGATTTTTCCCTTTTCTTCCAACTGCTTTAGCTTTTGTATCAGCTGGGAACACACATAAATTTGCTGGAATTCATTTCCACGCATGCTTCCCATGATACACACAGAATTTTTTCCACCGCCAAACCTGTAGCCTTTCACCCGAAAATCATCTCTGTACAATCCCTTGATCTCATATAAAATTTCTTCTTTCAATGTCCCATTCCCTCCAATGCGTCCTTTTTCAAAATTCTACCCATCAGAGACCCTTCCTCCACCACTGGATATTCTCGTATGGTAAACAACCAGCCATCTCCCGGTGCAGTAATTTCAGAAAGCAATTCTCCTGTCAGTGGATTGACCACACATCCGATACGTTCCCCTGCCTGCACCATACTCCCGTGACTGCGCTCCTTAAAAAATATCCCTGAAAACGGCGCATTCAGATAATACACATCATTGCCAGTTTCGTCATTGCTGACCACAGGCATTCGAACTTTAGGCACATCTCCCTTCCAGATTCCCATGTCTGCCATCAGTGCAAAGATACCGTCTACCAACTGATTGCCATAATCTTCCGTAATGCGCATACCCACACCCATTTCTACCACAAGAGTATGAATACCACGACTGTTTAAACTGTATGCAAACGTGGATTCCAATACTGTACTTGCCCCATGCACCCAGATCAGATCTACGTTGGATTTCATGGCAATTGGTACCAGAATATCCTTATGTAACTCGTTGATCCTAATCTGAGGCACTTCCGTCAGAAAAATATTGCTTGCATGAAGGTCCAGACACAGATTGGTTCCCTCCATATCCTTTATAATTTCTGCCGCAATATGCTCATTCATATCGCCGTGATGATTGCCTGGAAAGATACGATTCATATCCAGGTCAAAGGCAGGGATTCCTCTTGTGATATTGTCAATTCCAAAAGGATTCATGGCTGGATAAATATCCACAATCCCACATAGTGCCTCTGGATATTCTCCAATCCGTCTAGAAAGTTCGTAACATACATACTGCCCTTCCAGTTCATCTCCATGAATACCTGTTACTACACTGATTCTCTTGCCGCTTTTTTCCAGCTCATCTACTGACACACCAGATGGCATCAAACGATGCTTCTGTATTTTCAACACCTCATCCACAGGCAGCTGTACCTGTGCAATCGTCATTACTTGACTGTCCATTTCCTTCTCCCGATTCCTATATTATCTCGCAACTGTTTGGTTTTCTCACAGTTATATTTCCTCTACAATCACATTGATTTCCTGTTGCTGCTTTCCACCGCCCATGAACACCCCCTGATTGATGGTACAATCCTGTGCATCTCTGCCTGCAGAAATTTTGATGTAAGTATCATCCACTGCTCTGTTATGGGTAGGATCTAAGGGAATCCACCTGCCATCGGCATACACCTCTATCCATGCATGAGTGGCCCCCTCCCCTAACATCATTCCAGCAACATATCTGCAGGGAATTTTTTCTTTTCTGCAAAGAGAAAGCATCATATGGGCATAATCCTGGCATACCCCCGCCTGTAATCGACAAGCCTCCTCTGCAGTGGTGTCCACACCAGTCACCCCTGGTGTATAGCGGTAGCTGTAATACAAAAATTCCATCATTAGCTGTGCCTTTTTCAGCGGACTGTTCATCTGTTCCAACATGACAGACATACATTCATGAAAGGTATTCAAGTAAGGACCCGGCTCTGTCAATCTGGTCTGATATCGGTAAAGTCCCACCTTATGAGAAGGTGCTTCAATGAATCTGGTGTCGTCCACGACTACTTCACCCTTCACATCCACTGCAAAGCAGGTATGTTCTTCTTTTGTAGTTCCATACATGCACCGGTTGCCAAAAGAATCCACCTGGGTACTACTGTAATGCTTGGGGTAGATTGCAATCTGCTCTTTCACAATACTCTGTCGTTCATCCTGAACCGGCATGCAACGCAGCGTAAAGTGATGCTCTCTTGCCGGAGATTCAAAGTTCAGCTGCATATGGTATTGAAATCTTAGTTTTCGCATGGCATCTTCCCGCTTTCTCCTCTACTCCATTTATTTTTTTAAAATCCTGCCGCCAATTTCTCTTCTTGATCAAGCAGGGATTCTATCTCCTGTAAAATCAGCTCGTAGTCCATGGGTGTCACCTCTACCAGATAATTCAAGTGTGCCAATTTTGTAGTGTTATATTTTAGACCAGTTCGACCAATTCTCAAATTCAGACGCTTCATCTCACGTTTGATTTCCCTTCTGTCTATACGCATCCTGACATATAAATCAATTCGCTCTAACCGCTTTCCAAATTTAATCAGGCTTCGCACACACTCGCTGTCTATACTGTCATCCACCATGCCCCAGAAAGCAACAATGTTGTCCATCACCTTTTGGAGATGAAGAATGGGTGCTTCCGAATTTTTCGCCTTGTTCATGTCATATACCGCAAGCTGTATGTAACAAAGGGTCTCACTTCCAATTTCCTCTCTCAGTACTACTGCATTGTCATATGCTCTGATCAGGTTAGAAAAAATAGAGTTGGGATCTGCTTCATCAAAACAATACCGCCGCACAAAATCCTCTTTTGAAGCATAAATATTGGGAATGTCCTGCTTTTGGCAAAATGTTTCGTATTCCTCTGTTTTCAAATCTAGCATATCGTCAAACTGCTGCGCAAAAAGCTTAATGGTTGTGTATACTCTTTCACTGTACCGCCCCAGCCAATACAACTGGTCACTGTGTTCTGCCGATAAAATAGCCATAAAAACCTCCATTCTGAAACAGGATTGGTGCCTTTTCCGCACAAATTGTCTCTAAAAAGCCCAAACTACTATGCTGCTTATTCTGCCATGACCCATGTATCCTTAAAACCGCCGCCCTGAGAGGAATTGACGATAAAAGAATCCGGATTTCGTGAAAATCTGGTCAAGCCACTTTTCCATACCAACGGCTCGTCCGCCATCAATACAAAGGCTCTCAAGTCTGCCTTTCTGGGTACTATTTTTCCATCCTCATAAATATTGATATCCCGGAAATCAATGACTTCCTGTGCAATAAACCGCCGTGGCTCCTTTTTCAGCAGCGCAATGAACCGCTCCTTTTCTTCCCTGGTCATCTTACTGCCAAATACTACGCCATAGCCTCCTGCTTCTGCCACATCCTTTAATACAAGACTGTCAAAATGCTCCAGCACATACTGCATATCCGCTTCATAATAAGGCAGATAAGTGGGAGCATTCTGCAAAATCGGCTCTTCCCCCAGATAATAGGTCACCATCCTGGGCACAAAATAATAAATACCCTTGTCATCTGCCACCCCATTTCCAGGCGCATTGAGCAGCGCCACATTGCCCTTGCGGTAGATGTCATAAATATGAGGAATGCCAATAACCGATTCTTCATTAAAGTTCATCGGATCCAGGTACTCATCAGAAATTCTGCGGTAAACTGCTCCTACCCGCTCCTTTTTGCCGGAGTAATCAATGAAGTATAACCAGTCATTTTCTACTACCAGTTCATTGCCGGTCACAAGATGAGCGCCAGTCTGTTCCGCCAGATAGGAATGTTCAAAATAGGCCGCATTGTATCTGCCAGGTGACAAAATCACTGTATGCCCTCCTGTATTCACATGATCCATGGTACGCCGCAGCAACTTTGCATAATTTCTGTTGTCTTCGATGTAATATTTCTCAAAAGCAGACGGCAATCCTTTTCTGCACAAATCTCTGGCAATCATGGGGTACGATGCCCCGGAAGGAATGCGCAAATTGTCTTCTAACACATACCAGCTTCCATCCTTGCCCTGTACCAGATCAATGCCTGCAATGTGGGAATAGATCCCTTTGGGGGGCATCACGCCTTCACACTGTGCCAGATAGCCGCTTCCTGAATAAACAAATTCTTCTGGCACCACGCCGTCCTTGATGATCTTTTTCTCGCCATAGATATCCTTGATGAAGGCATTCAGTGCTGCCACACGCTGTTTCAATCCACGCTCTAAATAATCAAACTCTTTCTGATGAATGACCCGAGGAATCATATCAAAAGGAAATAATTGTTCCTTAAAGGTATTGTTTTTATAAATGCCAAACTTCACCCCATACCGTGCCAACAATTCATTTACCGAATCTGAATACTTACATAATTCTTCTGTGTTCATATCCATTCCTCCCTGCCACCCGAAGTATTAAGAAAAGAATTCTGCCAACGCAGAATCCTCTGTTATGTAATAGTTCTTTCCTGTTACATAAAAAATAAGGGCGCTTTATCCGTACGGATAAAACACCCTTGTTTCTATTATTAGAATATCACTGGGGTAACGGTTTGTCAAGCATGCTGAGACGGTTTTTAATTCCCTGCATCTTCATATCTAATGCAGCACTGACCTGGGCACACTCATATAATTCCTGCCACAACTGCTCTTCCAAATCCGGAGAAACATTCTTTTTGTAGCGCAACTTGTGCTCCAGACTGGCCCAAAAATCCATGGCAATGGTACGCAACTGCACCTCTACTTTCATATTTCTCTTTTCATTTTGCAGGAAAATGGGTACTTCTACAATCAGATGCAGACTACGGTACCCATTGGGCTTGGGATTTTGTATGTAATCCTTCCGCTTCAACAGCGTGATATCATCCTGCTTCAACAGACAATCTGCCAGCAGATAAATATCATCAGTAAAGGAACAGATCACCCGCACCCCGGCAATGTCTTTGATGTTTTCTTCAATGGATTCTAATGTCAGGGGAATTTGCTTGTCCCGTACCTTCCGAATGAGACTGTCAATGGATTTGGTTCGAGACTTGATACTCTCAATGGGATTGTGGTCATATTGGAGAGAAAACTCCTCATTCAATACCTTAAACTTGGTCTCCACTTCCATAATGGCACATTTATAATATGCCATCAACCGATCAAAGGGATCCGTGTTCCGCTCTACAAAATCCAAAAAAGCATCTGACATCAGGCTTTCCCGAATGAATACCTCTCGTTTGCTTTCTAAAAAATGTTCAATCTCCATATTCTCGCAATCCTCGTTTCATTTCCTCTATCTTTGTAACTGCTCTGCCCCTTCACAGTCACTTTTTTCCATTATATCATATCCACTAGAAATTTTTCCTTTGGATTTTCTACTTGCTCAGACTTGGGATTGGGTGCTGTCTTCTTTGCTTCCACGGAAATAATATTTCCCTTTTGCACATCATAGTAAATAAACTCACAAATCCGCATTCCCTTTTGTATCTTCATATAGTGGGGATTCTTTTCAATATGAACAAAACACGCCTCATCAAACGGACCAAATTTCATCTCAGATTCTGCTATATAGATTCCCATTATCCTAGTACCTCTTCGATCTCCTCTTCATATAGTCTGATCGACTCGTTAATAATTGAGTTTTCCGGCATTCCCTCTAACATATCAAAATACTGCACTCCCTTGTCCTTTGATAAAGAAATGCAAGGAATGGACTGCTTTCTTTTCAAGGCGATCAAATACAGCTTCTTAATCACAAAATACGAGTGACTTGCGATAAAAAACTGGATTCCCATATCACTGGCAATCCTATCAATGATATCCAAAAATTCAGAAATGGCAGTAGGATGCAGTGCCGATTCAATTTCATCAATAAAAACCACAAAAGACTTTCCAAATCGTCTGGGGCGGCTGACACAAGTCAACCGTCTCGGTGTATCCAATGTGTGGTTCACATATGCAATCAAGTTTGATTTATCCACATACAAACCATTCAAAATAGACTGAAATCCCACATTGCCCGGATTCAGATATCCCGCCATAAATGATCCACTCCTCTCCAATTTGCCATATTACCAAAAATCGCTTATCTCACAAAATCTACTATGTATATCCTATCATAAAGTATACTGTTTCGCAAGAAGTTCATCCGGTCTCACTGCACTTCTTCCATCAACAGTCTGGTATAACGTTCTTTCTCTTCCTCTGGGACTCCCATAATGTCCATTGCCACTTCCAAAGGCAATTGCAGTCGGCTCATCATGTTTCGAATGCCATATAAATTTCTTTCCAGCAGTCCCTGACTGCGTCCATCCTCAAATCCTTCTTTCCGCCCTTGGAGCAATCCCCTCTGTAATCCCTGCTGCAATCCACTATCATATATTCCTTCGCTCAAATTACACATACGTTCCATCTCCTTCTCTATCTGCTCTGTCATGGGAATTCCAAACTCCAGTTCCAGTATCTTCTGTTTCTTCTCTGCCGTCAGACTTGCCGAAAACAGCACGCCCAGAAGTCTGAGAACAGGATTGGAGCCTCTCTGTTCTTCTGTCTCTTTGTCAGGACATAACAGCACTACTGTCAACAGATCGTAATGCTCTTTCTTTTCCCGATATTCCCCCTCTGTATTATACTCCATCATACGGTATTCATTGATAGTACCAACCCGTTCCTTAGGCGGGTTCATACACAGCCAGATAGAATATACTTTTTTTCAAGCGTTCATAATGGGAACCTGTAAATTCTGTTCCATATTGGGCTGACAGCATCCTGCCGCCATAATAAATCCCCCGCTTGATCAGTGGATATCCAGGGTGAAACTGGTTCTGCACTTCCAGGTTGATGATCAGATGTATCTGCTCTGCGGAATCCGGCAACATTGCCAGAAAACGAAGATCATAGGATACGCTTCCCTCTCTCAGACTGGTATCTTCCGTTCCGATCCCATGAATCGACGTGATCTGATTCCGGCTTTGTCCTGCTTGATTGTCTTTTTGATCCTCCTGCGCATCCACCCCTACCATGACCTGATCAATCCGGGCATCTCCCTCTATGTAACGGGTGGCAATGTCCTCCACTGTGCAGCTACGGTACTCCCACAGGCACTGCTGTAAGATCCAGGCCAGAATCTATTTCTCTGCTAAGATACGCTTACACGCCGCATCATAAGCAGCTTTAGTACCTGCTGTCTGCAACTTCTGTAATAGGTTGTCTGCATACGTCCTCCTCTATTCCCCTATTTTATCCCCAGATAACACAACAATTGTGATACCATCATTATACACCTGTTTTGATGTTATGTCTATTTGTTTTTATGTTAACTTTTTTATAAAATATCATACCGCCTGTGTATCTTTTTGTCCATTGGCACACAAAATGTCCTTATACTTTGCAGTTTTAATTGTATGAAACAGGATAAAATTGAGTGCGGAATTTACTTTTGCAATTTTCAAGGTCAGCAAACCGAAGTGTGACCACTTGCAAACCGATATTAGATAAGATATACTATTAGGGAATTGCGAAGCTTTTTTCAAGACAAAGGATGACCCACATCTCAAACTTACGGGAAATGACATCCTGCATCACAGTTTCACAATGACCTATCAACATTTTTGAACCCACGGGGCATATCCTGCCCCCTACAGTGTATATAGACAATTGCGAAACTCTTTGATATAGAGTAAAAACAGCCTGTACATCAGAAATTTTTCACTAAAAAAACTCTGTGGAATGCCGGTACTTTATTTTTTGAGCAATAAGCGATAAAAAATATTAGTACCGTTGCATGGAACCGAAGCGAGAGCGTGTTTTTTCGTAAAAATTTTGATGAAAGGCGTTCGGTATCGTAGTTTCTCAATTGTCTACCACAGTGCATACGAATGGAGGAGTTCCCATGTATCATATTAATTTTTCCACCCCCATTGCCATCCACTTTATCGGCATCGGGGGCATCAGCATGAGTGGTCTGGCTTCCATTCTGCTGACAGAAGGCTTTACGGTATCCGGTTCCGATGCCCAGGCTTCTGCCCTGACAGAAGAACTGACCAGACAGGGCGCAGTCATCTATTACGGCCATCAGGCATCCAACCTGTCCGACCAGGTGCAGGCGGTAGTCTACACCGCCGCAGTGAAAGAGGATAATGTAGAGATGCAGGCTGCAAAAGAGCGGGGCATCCCGCTGCTGTCCAGAGCAGAACTGTTAGGACAGCTGATGGGCAACTATCACAATGCCATCGGCGTATCCGGTACCCACGGCAAGACCACTACCACGGGCATGCTGACAGAAGTGCTGCTTGCCGCTGACACCAACCCAACCATCTCCATCGGTGGGATCCTGCCGACCATCGGCGGCAACATCCGGGTGGGTGGTTCTGACGTATTTGTCACAGAAGCGTGCGAATACACCAACAGCTTCTTAAGCTTCCAGCCCAATATGGAGATCATTTTGAACATCAAGGCAGATCATCTGGATTTCTTCAAAGACATCGATGACATCCGCCATTCCTTCCACCTGTTTGCAGAGAAGTTAGGCAAGGACGGACTGCTGGTGATCAATGGTGACATTGATGATCTGCCGGCATTCCTGGAAGGGTTAGACTGCCGTATCCAGACCTTTGGCACTGTGCCAGAGGACAACGATTACAGCGCCGCAGACATCACCTATGATGCTTTTGGCTGTGCCACATTCACAGTGCTGCACCGGACAGAGGAAGGGATCGCTTCCCTGGGACAGATCACCCTGCACGTACCGGGCATCCATAATGTATCCAATGCCCTGTCTGTGGTGGCGCTGTGCCGTGCCATGGGATTGTCTATGGAGCAGATTGCAGCAGGTTTGTCTGCTTTTACCGGCACCAACCGCCGCTTCCAGAAGAAGGGAGAGATTGGCGGGGTGACCATCATCGATGACTATGCCCACCATCCGGATGAGATTGCCGCTACTCTTGCTGCGGCAAAGAATTATCCTCACAGAAAGATCTGGTGCGTGTTCCAGTCCCATACCTACACCCGAACCAAGGCGCTGATGGACGAATTTGCAAAGACGCTTTCTGCTGCAGATGCAGTGGTACTGGCAGACATTTATCCGGCCAGAGAGACCGATACCCTTGGCATCTCTGCCCAGGATCTACAGGAAAAGATTGCTGCCCTTGGCACAGAAGTATACTATTTCCCTTCCTTTGATGAGATCGAAAATTTTTTACTGGAAAATTGTATCAACGGTGATTTGTTGATAACTATGGGAGCGGGAGACATTGTGAAAGTTGGAGAATCGCTGCTTGGCAGATAGTTATCCACAATATCCACAGATTTATCAACAGTTTTGGCTGTTGGAATCTGTGGATTTTTTTGTGTATAACGGACCCACTCTCCCTGTATCAGAAACCTTTGTGATACAACGGAAATTTACACATTCTGTCGCAAAAACTGCCACTTTGTCCACATTATCCACAATATCCACAGGCTTTTCCACAACCCCCCTGTGGATTCCCCTGCACTTTCCAAAAAAATCAAAGTGTGTTATACTGATTCTACCGCCGGATAGGAATCCATTCCGGCCAGATTTGTAACTATTCAGAGCCAAGACAAATTTGAAAAATGGGGATGACTATGAGCAAAATACATGTGACAAATGCAATGTTACCGGACGGGATTCTGCTGCCCGGTACTTTTATCAACCAATATATGACCAGTGCCAGTGGAGAGTTTGTGAAGATTTATATTTATCTGTTTTACTCTGCCGGCCAGGGGCGCTTTCTGGACTTATCTGCCATCGCAGACCACTTACTATGTACAGAAAATGATATTCTCCGTGCATTGAAATACTGGGAAGCGCAGGGCATCGTGTCTCTGCGCTGTGATGCAGACGGTCAGTTGGAAGAACTGGTCTTTGCGGATGTGACCGCTACCCCACAGGCTGCTTCCTTAAATGTACGCAATCTTTCCAAAGAGGCTTCTGATCGAAGTCATGCTTATACAGAAAAGCTTTCTGCCAGACAGGAAACTTTCGCAGAACCAGCCTCTGTCGATCCGGCTCCTTCTACAAAAAACAGCATAACCAGGCAGAAAGAGATGCCCACAGCAGTTTCTGCCATCTCACTGGAACACAACGCAGAGTTTCAGGAACTGTGCTTTCTGGCACAGACTTATATGAAGAAAACACTGACTTCCAGAGATACCCAGCGCCTTGGCTACTGGTATCAGCTGTACAATGGTTCGTACAGCATCATTGAGTATCTGTTAGAGTACTGTGTGGAAATCGGACATGCCAACTTCAACTACATGGAAAAGGTATTGCTCAACTGGCATGAAAACGGCTATTCCACTGTGGCGGAGATCAAGGAGCATGGACAGGCACACAACATCATCACCTACAAGATCATGGGAGCCTTTGGACTGCAAAACCGCAATCCCGGCGTGAAAGAAGCCGACTTCATCAAAAAGTGGTATCAAACCTACGCATTCCCCATCGACATGATCGAACTGGCATGTGAGAAAACACTGTCTGCCAT
>ONWL01000314.1 GCA_900321525.1 uncultured Eubacteriales bacterium | reverse complement strand
GCTGGGGTGATGATCTGGGTCTTTTGATTCAGCTTCAGATACCCGATGGTGAACAACTTTTTTAAAATCTCTGCTCTGGTGGCACTGGTGCCAATTCCACTACCTTTGATCTGAGCGCGGAGTTCCTCGTCTTCAATCAGCTGTCCTGCATTCTCCATGGCAAGAATCATACTTCCCGTGTTGTACCGCTTGGGCGGTGAAGTTTCTCCTTCCCGGATGGCAAACACCTCTATCGGAATGATGGTTCCTTTTTTCAAATCAGAAAGAAGCTGTATCAGTTCCGGATCATTTTTGATATCCTGCTCTTCCTGCTGACCATTTGCCTCTCCTGATTTTTCTCCTGTCTGCTCCTGCAAATTGGCAGTATCTGCCTTTTGGTACTTTGCACTGCCCTTCCCTGTATTGCAGCCTGCCACTACATAGTAACCTTCCTCTATCAATACCTTGAAATTAGCAAACAGATGCTCTCCACGGCACACCAGTTCCAGTGCATATTTCTGATATACGGCAGGGGGATAAAAAATACTCAAAAAACGACGGCAAATCAGCTCATAGACCCCTGCCTGAAGGCTTGAAAGCCGCCCTAAGCCATCACAGCCCTGTCCTGTGGGGATAATGGCATAGTGGTCTGTAATCTGCTTATCGTTCACGTAGCGTGTTTTTGCAAGGCCTTTGTAACTTTCTTTCTCCAGAATTTCCTGCACAAAGGGAGCCACCTTCCCAAACCGGGAAAGTCCACGAATGTTGCGATGGATTTCCTTTGCCACCGCAGTGGACAACACTCTGGCATCGGTTCGGGGGTAGGTCACCATCTTCCGCTCATACAGTTCCTGTACCACTTGCAAAGTCTGGTCAGGACTGATCTTAAAACGTTTGGAACACTCGTTTTGCAATTCTGCCAGATTGAACAACAAAGGCGGATTCTTCTTCTCTTTCTTTCTGGAAATGGCTTCTGTGACCGCCTGTACTGGTTTCTCTTCCGTCATCCATGCAATCAGTTCTTCTGCCTTTTCCTTCTGTGCAAATCCATTTTCCTTATACAAATAAGGCGTTCCATAATACCTTGTACCGGGAACTGCCTTCCACTCACTTTCAAAGGTGTGCTCCTGCAAATTCATGGTACCGATGACACGATAAAAGGGGGTTTTCACAAAGCTGCGGATTTCCCGCTCCCGTCTCACTACCATCCCAAGTACACAGGTCATGACACGTCCTACGGAAATCACCGTCCATTTGCTGTTCAGAAAATGAGAGATCACCGGACCAAATTTCAGCGTCAGAGCTCTGGAAAAATTGATTCCCATCAGATAATCTTCCTTAGCTCGCAAATAAGCGGCTTCGCTTAAATTATCATATTCGGACAGATCTTTTGCTTCTGCCACACCACGGCGAATCTCTTCCTCTGTCTGGGAATCAATCCACACACGGCGGCGTTCCTTGCCCGTCACCCCTGCCATCTGCTCCACCAGACGGTAAATGTACTCTCCTTCCCGTCCTGAGTCAGTGCAGACATAAATCCGTTCTACGTCTGAACGATTCAAAAGGCCAGAGACAGTGCGAAACTGATCCTTCACACTGTCAATGACCTCATACTTCCACTCTTTCGGTAAAAATGGAATGGTATCCATACTCCACCGTTTCAGCGCTTCATCATATACTTCAGGATAGCTCATTGTGACCAGATGCCCTACGCACCAAGTCACAATGGCTGTCTCTGATTCTACATACCCATTTTGCCTTCTGCCATTGACACCCAGAACCCTTGCAAATTCCTGTGCCACACTTGGCTTCTCTGCAATAAATAAATGTTTTCCCATTCATTCTCCTGATCGCCCATGCAAATGCATATGGCGCGAGAATCCTATCTCATAGAATTCTTTATTTTGCAGTGATATATCCTTTTGCAGTCAGCAGCTCTGCGGTCAATACAGCTCCGCCTGCTGCACCACGCAGTGTGTTGTGAGACAGACCCACGAACTTATAATCATAAACTTTGTCTTCTCTCAAACGACCCATGGAAATGCCCATGCCGTTCTCGAAATCA
>ONWL01000132.1 GCA_900321525.1 uncultured Eubacteriales bacterium | reverse complement strand
GAAACAGAAGCGCCGGAATCTGTGAAGCCGGAGCCAATCTATCCGGAAGAAACCAATCCACTGGTACCGGACGGCATCCAGCTGCCATTGGTACCGGTGCAGTAGGCATGTGGGATTTTGAAGGAGACTTTTGTCAGATGGAGGATGGCAAAGTAGATCCTGCAAAAATGAAATGCGTTGATTTTCGACCGATTCCAGTCCGGCTATTATGTAGCAGGGGAAAAGTAGGGCAGGCATGGCATGCAGGGCGAGAATGGATGAAATAAAAACAGCGCATCAAAGATCCACTGTGAAATGGTGATATGTTGTATTGATTATAATTGGTTCAGACAGCGAATCTGTAAGGCTTTTTGCAGATTCGCTGTTTTTGTATGATGAAAAATAATTTGGGTTCTGGAATTTCAGTGAAACACATGTAAAAAGAAAATAAAAATTTTTATTAAAGAATAAAAATAAAATTGTTCTAACTTATATTTTTATAATAAAAAGAAAGAAAAAATGTGAAAAATTGTTCTATATATACAAAAAAGAGATGATATTTTTATGAAAAACACAAATTGAATTAGAAACGTTTCTTTGGTAGGATTAACGAGTAAAGTGTTTTTGAAGTAACACAAAAAGTGACGAAATGTCTAAAAGGAGGAAACATTATGAAGGGTATCAAGGTCTTCAAAAAGCCGGCAGCATTGTTGTTGTCAGCGGTTATGACAGCTTCTGCAGCTTTTGGATCTGCAACAGTAAACAGTGCAGATGTGGCAAAGGCAGAGACACCGGGCGTGGCGCTGAACAGTGCGGATTTTCTGACTGCCAGCGGGAAGAATCTGGTGAATGCCAATGGGGAACTGGTACAGTTAAAAGGTACTAATGTAGGAGGATGGTTTGTACAGGAGTTTTGGATGACCATCACCAATGCCACTACTAATGTGCATGCGCAGGTGGATATTGATCGTGTGTTAGAAGAACGTTTTGGAAAAGATGGTATGATGGAGATTTTGAACGCATATATGGACTCCTATATTACAGAAGCTGATCTGGATAAGATGGCAGATTTGGGCGTAAACTGTATCAGAGCCCCATTTTGGTGGAGAACCATTGCCGATGAAAATGGAACATTATATGCAGATGCATTTGACCGCTTGGACTGGTTGGTGAAAGAGGCTGGTAACAGAGGAATGTATGTGATCATTGATTTCCATGGTGCACCAGGATCACAGAATGGTTCGGATCATTCTGGCGTAGATGGACAGGATGATAAGCAGGGTGCATCTCATTTCTTCTGGGGAGAGGATGCAGCATCCAATCAGGAGATGTATTACCAGTTATGGGAACAGATTGCCAGTCATTACAAAGGCAACCCGGTAGTCGCAGGATACGACCTGTTAAATGAACCATATTGTACGTACCGCTACAACACAGACATGGAAGAGAATGATTTGCTGACTATGTTGTGGGATATTTATGACAATGCATATGATCGGATTCGTGAAATTGATCCGGATCATGTGGTCATCATGGAAGCAACCTGGGATCCGGCAGATCTGCCAAATCCGGCGGCATATGACTGGCAGAATGTGATGTATGAGTATCACAACTATCTGTATGATGACTATGACAATGCAAATGGCGGACAGATTACCAATATGGAGACCAAGGTCAATTCCATTGCCACAGCAGATTACAACGTGCCAAGTTTTATGGGTGTGTTCTGTTATTTCAACAATGTGGATGTATGGGATCAGGGATTACAGCTGCTTGCAGAAAGTGGCTTGAACTTTACCACATGGACCTATAAGACTATTTCTGATTATGGCAACTGGGGGCTGGTACATCAGGAGAATGCAGGTGTAGATCTGGAAAAGGATTCTTTTGAAACTATCCTGGCAGCGTATCAGAATGCAGGTACCACTTCTGACAATACTGATTTGCAGCCGGTGGCAGAGAAATGGTTTAAGAGTCCGGATGTGGAAAATACATTAAGTCCGATTTATGCGGAGATTGCAGATGGTACGTATTATTTTAGAGGTAATCACTCTAATAAGGTGGTAGAGGCCACAGAAGACGGTCTGGTACACGGTGGAAGCAGCGCATTTATTGCGGATGACAATCAGCTGATTACTGTGACCAATGTAGGAGAGAATGAAGTGATCTTACAGAGCGGCACAGGCAAGTTCTTCACAGTAGATGCGGATGGTATTTTAAGAGCAACTGCTGATGATGCGGCAGATGCAGAGCGGTTCATTCCGGTGGCAGCATCTAGCGTCACAACTGTTTTCCGTTCTACCACTACATATAAGTTTGTCTGCATGGATGAAAACTATGAAGATTATAGACTGGTAGCCGATCGGAATGGAACCGGCAGCTGGGAAACATTTTATCTGAGTGACCCGACGGTGGTTACTACAGAAACTTATAGTGGATGGACCAGATATGAAGCAGAGTCTGCCGATACATTGGGCGGTCAGGTAGAGTCTCAGGATTTCTATTCTGCAAAGAAGGGCATCGGTTCTATGAATACTGGTGTGGCTGAGGCGGATATTGCAGATGATTTATCCAACATCAAGTATGTGGCATTCCATGTGACTGCACCAAAGGCAGGTACCTATCGTGCGTTGGTTGGTTACAATGGAGATGACGATAAGCAGATTGTGGTAAAGATCAATGACAATCCATATGAAGTGGTCAATGTACCGGCGGTGAACAGTGACCATGCATGGAATGCGATGCATGAACTGTATTTGGAACTGGATCTGGCAGAGGGGGATAACACCGTAATCGTATCCGGTACCATCAACAATTCTTCTACATGGATGAATGTAGACTATATCGACATTGCAAACTATCCGATCACCATTACAGAAGATGGTGCGGAATTATATGAGTCTGAAACATTCCGTTCCAATGGTACGGTGGAAGCGCAGAGTTTCTATTCCAACGGAGTCGGATATGGAAACATGAACAGCAACTGTGAATATGAGAATCTGGCAGCAGATTTTAGCAATGCAAAGTATGTAGATTATACTGTGTATGTAGATGAGGCTGGAACTTATGATATTACATGGGCATATAACGGTGAGTCTTATGATAATATGCCGGCTGCATACAAGGTAAATGGCGGTGACAAGCAGCCTCTGACCTTGAATAATGCGGCAAGCGGTGCATGGAATGTGATGAATTCTGTGACCTTTACCGCAGATCTGAATGTAGGGCTCAATGACATCCTGGTTTCCGGTACCTTATCTTCTTATAACAATTGGGCAAACGCAGACTATATTCTGGTAGCGCCTCATGAGGCTGTAACCACGACCAGATATGAAGCAGAAGGCGCAGTCCTGCACAATGGCATTACCGTCACCACAGACAATGCAGACAATTGTTCGGAAGGGGCAGCAGCAGGTTCCACAGAAAATCAGATCGGTCTGGCAGATTTTGCAGAGGACTGGAGCAATGCAAAGTACGCAGAGTTTACAGTAGAGGCACCAAAGAAGGGGACTTACGGACTGCTGATTGCATACTATGGAGATGATGACAAGACTGTTGCGTATAAAGTAAACAGCAAGGATGCGGTAGAACTTTCCGTACCAAATGTACAGGAAGATCATGCATGGAATGCCATTCATACAGTTGTGGCAAACATTGAACTGGAAGCAGGCACCAATACCATCTTGTTGAGTGGTATTTTGAATGGACAGGGATGGATCAACTACGATTACATTGAGATCGGGGAAACGTTTGAAATCAAAGAAGAAGAACCGGTTTTGACACATGTACGCTATGAGTCTGAAGGGGCAGTCCTGCATAATGTGAACATCACAGATGACAACAGTGGCAAATGCTCCGGCGGTCAGGCGGTGGGAAACACGGAGAACAGCATTGGCATCAATGACATTGCAGAGGACTGGTCCAATGTCAAGTATGTAGACTATATGGTTACAGTAGATACAGATGGTATTTATGAAGTGATCCTTGCGTACTATGGAGATGATGACAAGACCATTGCATATAAGGTCAATGATGGTGAAAAGACAGAACTGGCTTTGCCAAGACTGGGAGATGGTTCATGGGATACCATTCATAAGGTTCCGGTTCAGATGCAGTTAAAGGCTGGTGAGAACCACATTACCACATCCGGTATTTTAAATGGTACTGGCTGGGTGAACTTTGACTACATTGATGTGAGCATTGCATATGAGGAGATTCCAGAGGAACCTGTAGAACTGGATTACACTGCTTTGGAGGCAGCCATTGTAGCAGCAGAGGCAACCAATCCGGATCTGTACACAGAAGATTCCCTGGCAGTTTTGAGAGCAGCGTTGGCACAGGCTTACGCAGCAAAAGATGCTTCCGCACAGGAGGAAATTGATGGGGCGGCAGAATCGCTGATTTCCGCAATCGAGGCACTGGTGCTGGCAGAACCGGAAACCGAGCCGGAAGAGACCACTCCGGAGGAAACATCTGTAGAGGAGACTTCCCAGGAAGAGACATCTGCTGAAGAAACTTCCGCAGAAGAAACCAGTGCAGAGAAGTCTGTACACAGAGATTTCCTATGCAGCATTTGATCAGGTACGCACAGCAGCAACAGAAGTGCTGAATGATGACAATGCCACACAGGAAGAGGTAGATGCAGCCACTACCGCACTGTTAAGAGCCATTCAGGGCTTAGAGAAGAAGACCACAGGCGGCTTACAGCCGGAAGAAGGCGGCAAGACCGGCGATTACCAGCAGGTCATCTACGGTAAAGGAGTGAATGAAATGAAGACGATTTTCCAATAAATAATCTGCAATTTCGTCCATAGATTTGCCTGCTTCCTTCATGGTAACTATGAAATAAAAAGCAGAGATGATGTACAATGGTATGTCACCTCTGTTTTTTGGAAAAAATTCAGGCAGGATGTTGATTGGTATACAAT
The DNA here is from genome assembly GCA_900321525.1 of uncultured Eubacteriales bacterium. Taxonomy (GTDB): domain Bacteria; phylum Bacillota; class Clostridia; order Lachnospirales; family Lachnospiraceae; genus UBA2942. The sequence continues at coordinate 1,489 of ONWL01000132.1, read as the reverse complement.
TCCTGCCTGTGATCTGTTTTTGTTTGTAGAAAATGAACCTTTAACGAACCTTACCCATATAGAACAATGCCACACATCCGGTACCGGTGTGAGAACCGATGGTCGGGCAGATGTCTGTGATGATGATATTGTCCAGACCATACAATGCAGTGATCCGGTCAGCCAGATATTTGGCATCCTCATAACAGTTGGAGTGGGAGATATAGATGACATCCTGCTCATAGCCTTCCATATTGTCCTTCATCTTTTCTGCCATGGTATTTAACACCTTCTGACGGTTGCGCACTTTGCCGATGTTGATCAGATGGCCTTCCTCATCTACATGTAGCAAAGGTTTGATTTTTAAAGCAGAGCCTAAGACAGGTCATCTACGGTAAAGGAGTGAATGAAATGAAGACGATTTTCCAATAAATAATCTGCAATTTCGTCCATAGATTTGCCTGCTTCCTTCATGGTAACGGCTTTGTGTACCACCAATCCCTGACCAGCAGATGCGGCAAGGGAATCAATCACGGTGATTTTGGCATCCGGATATTCCGCAAGGACATCCTCCACTGCGATCAGTGTGTTCTGGTAACTGCTGCTCAAACCGGAGGAGAAGGCGATGTGCAGAATGTCATAGCCTGCCTTCACAGCCTCTGTCATCTGTTCCCGGATGGCTTCTGGATTGGAAGCGCTGGTGGTGGGCATACTGCCGTTTTTCAGCCTCTGATAAAAGTCTGCAGGATCTAAGAATGGCTCATCCTGCCCGTAGGTAATGCCATTCATGATATAATACAAAGGGTGTATGATAATCTGATGCGCAGTGGTAAAAGACTCTGGCAGATCAGCGGTAGATTCTGTAGAAAGCAAAAAAGGTTTTGACATAGTAATGATCCTCCTTGTGTATGAAAAATAAATATGCGTTCAATATGATATAGACAAAGTCCACCTGATTATTATACTATAAATTCTTTTAAAATGCAACTAAAAACAATGTGACAAGTATGATAAGTGGTTTTTAAAACCGTGTAAGAATGTTGTATGTCGATTCAGAAAAAGATTGCAAATATCGGTAGGATTGCTATAATAAAAATAGTAGAAAAGAGTAACTGTGAATGTACAGAGTGGTTATATAAAAAGATGATTTTTCACACATTAATAGAGTAGTTTTGGAGGTACGGATGAAAGCAGGAAAACAGACAAATGCCATCGTTGTTGTAAGAGAAAGTATTGCGCTGCCTCTTTTGATTGTGTTATATGGTGTGCCGGCAGTGCTGGCGATTCTATTGCTTATTCTGGTAGGCTTGGGCATCCAGTTTGGCATTCGTATGTACCGGGAGAAAGGGAGAAACACAGAGCAATTGGAGTCTATTGAGATAGAGGAAGAGTCAGCCGAATTCCTTTTGGAGAAATGAAAAATTAACACACATAAAATCCCCATAAAGCAGATGCTTTGACTGCCTATCTGCTTTATGGGGATTTTTGTCCGTAACTTTGAGGAAACTAA
>ONWL01000066.1 GCA_900321525.1 uncultured Eubacteriales bacterium | reverse complement strand
TGGACATCATTCTTACGAATGATTCGAAGCGAGAGCGTGTTTTTCAAATAAAAATTTTGATGAAAGGCGTTCGGTATCATAGTTTCGCAATTGCCTATAGATGACATAACGGAAAGGAGAATACTATGATTTATACAGTGACATTGAATCCATCTTTGGATTATATCGTTACATCGGAAGGATTTCAATTTGGAAGAACCAATCGCACTACATCGGAATTGATTTTGCCGGGTGGGAAAGGCTTAAATGTGTCTACTGTGCTGAAAAATCTGGGAATGGAGACGATGGCTTTGGGCTTTATCGCCGGATTTACAGGGACGGAAATTGAATGGCGAATGGAAAGCATGGGGGTACAGACTGATTTTATTCGTGTTCCGGATGGGATGTCACGCATCAATTTGAAGTTTAGTTCGGTGGAGGGGACGGAACTCAATGGTGCAGGACCGGATATTCCAAAAGAGAAATTACGCATATTGATGGATAAGTTATGGAAGATGAAGCCGGGAGATGTGCTGTGTTTGTCCGGCAGCGCGCCAGCTTCCCTGTCAAAAACCATTTACTGTGACATCATGGCGGCATTAAAAGATAGAGGCATTTTAATTGTAGTAGATACTACTGGAGCCCAATTGGTGAATACATTGGCATATCATCCGTTTTTGATCAAGCCAAATCAGTATGAATTGGGTGAGATCTTTCAGACAGAGATTGTCACCAGAGAACAGGCAGCAATCTATGGAAAGAAACTACAGGAAATGGGTGCGAGAAATGTGTTGGTATCGATGGCAGGTGATGGTGCAGTATTGCTTGCAGAAAATGGTCAGGTCTTTTGGGCAGAGGCGCCAAAAGGCAGACTGGTGAATGCAGTGGGTGCAGGGGATGCCATGGTGGCAGGCTTTTTGACAGGGTGGTTGAAACAGCGGGATGTTCTGCATGCATTTCGTCTGGCGGTGGCGGCAGGCAGTGCCAGTGCATTTTCCAAATATCTGGCCACCAGATCGGAGATTGTGCAGTTGTATGAACTGGTAAGATGCAGACAAGGCATAGAAGTAGAGTAGATTAGAATCAGGCAACCGGTTTCGGACGCAGTTTCATACAGGCGTTTGAAATCGGTTGTTTTTATAACAGAGGGATCAAAAGTGCTTATATGGGGGATACTGTGTTTACAGTTGAAATATGATAAGAATAGATTGTATTTGACAAAACGAATAAAAAATCAAAAATATAGACAAAAAAGCAGAAAAAAAGAGAAGCAAATAGGAAAAATACAACAAAAGCAGGAAGCGAATTTGTGAAAAAGTTTGATTGAATTTAAACAAAATAAACAGTATAATAAGAGCATAACGATGAGTTGTTTGTAAACAGTTACAAAAATCAAAAAAGGAGGAAATCAGAGCGATGATTTACACAGTGACATTTAATCCATCTCTGGATTATATTGTGGCAGTCAGGGAGTTTCAGTTGGGCATGACCAATAGAACCAGTTCGGAATGGATGCTGCCGGGCGGCAAAGGAATCAATGTCTCCACGGTTCTGATGAATCTGGGTTGGAAAAATACAGCTCTTGGATTTGTGGCCGGTTTTACAGGGGAGGAGATCGTACGGCGTATGCAGGCAGCCGGGGTAGAGACAGATTTTATCTGGATTGAAGAAGGCATGTCTCGGATCAATTTGAAGTTGCAGTCTGTGGAAGGTACGGAAATCAACGGCGCAGGTCCTGTCATCTCACAGGAAAAGGTGCAGCAGCTGAAAGACCAGTTGTCTGTATTGGGGCAGGGGGATGTGCTTTGTCTGGCAGGCAGTATTCCTTCTTCTCTTCCTGACGATATGTATTGTAGTATTATGGAAGAGTTGCAAGGCAAGGGTGTGACAATCGTGGTGGATGCCACAGGTGCGCTTTTGGTGAATGTATTGCGGTATCATCCGTTTCTGGTCAAACCCAATCATCATGAATTGGGGGATATTTTTCACACAGTCATTACAACCCGGGCACAGTCTGTGGAGTATGGCAGAAAGCTACAGGAGATGGGCGCACAAAATGTATTGGTGTCTATGGCAGGAAAAGGTGCAGTGCTGGTGGCAGCAGATGGACAGGTTTTTGAAGCGGATGCGCCGGAAGGGACATTGGTCAATGGAGTAGGTGCAGGTGACTCTATGGTGGCAGGATTTCTTGCTGGCTGGTTGGAAACCCATGATTATGCCCATGCATTTCGCATGGGAGTTGCCACAGGCAGTGCCAGTGCATTTTCGGAAAGTCTGGCGACGAAGCCGGAAGTGGAAGCAGTATACAAGCGGGTTTCCGTGCAAAGCGTATCAAAACCAGACCAAAGGGCAGGCTTTTGATGAGAATGTTTGGATGGAAGGCACAAGGTTGCATGGATCAGATTAGGCAATTGCGAAACTATGATACCGAACGCCTTTCATCAAAATTTTTACTAAAAAAACACGCTCTCGCTTCGAATCATTCGTAAGAATGATGTTCATAGCAGCGGTACTAATATTTTTTATCGCCTATTGCTCAAAAAATAAAGTACCGGCATTGCACAGAGTTTTTTTGTGAAAAATTTCTGATGTACAGGCTGTTTTTTACTCTATTCAAAGAGTTTTGCAATTGCCTATGGATCAGATCATAGAAAGGAGGAAACAATATGAGGATTACAGAGTTATTGGATCGGCGCAGTATATCTTTGCATGGCACGCCTCAGAATAAGGAGGAAGCTTTGGATGCGGTGATCGACTTGATGGTGCAGAGTGGAAAGATCAATGACCGGGAAGGTTATCGCAGACAGGTGTATGCAAGGGAAGAGGAGAGTACCACCGGCATTGGAGATGGCATTGCCATTCCTCATGGAAAATGTGATGCAGTCAGTCGACCGGGGTTGGCCGCAATGGTGGTCAGGGAAGGCGTGGATTTTGAGGCGTTGGATGATGAGCCGGTACATTTGATCTTTTTGATTGCAGCACCCAATACAGAAGACAATGTGCATCTGGATGTACTCAGCAAATTGTCTGTGTTGTTGATGAATGAAGAGTTTACAGATGCATTGATACATGCACCCTCAGTGGATGCATTTCTGCAATTGATTGATCAGGCGGATACGGAGGAAAAGAGTATAGATGAACGCTTAGCAGGCAGCACAGAAACCGTGCGAAGCACGCCGAAGATACTTGCTGTCACTTCCTGTCCCACCGGAATTGCCCATACGTATATGGCAGCGGAAGGTTTGGAAAAGGCAGCTGCGGCAAAAGGATGTCCCATCAAAATAGAGACAAGAGGATCAGGCGGTGCAAAAAATGTGCTGACAGCGGAAGAAATTGCAGCAGCCGATTGTATCATTGTAGCGGCAGATGCCCAGGTTCCTATGGAACGGTTTCATGGGAAAAAAGTGATCGAATGTCAGGTATCTGATGGAATTGGAAAAGCGGATGCGCTTTTGGAGCGGGCTTTGTCAGGAAATGTGCCGGTATATCAGGCAAATGGCGGTGCAGTACAGACGCAGACAGCAGCAAAAAGCAGTGGCAGTATAGGACATCAGATTTACACCCAGTTGATGAATGGCGTATCCCATATGCTGCCGTTTGTCGTAGGTGGCGGTATTCTCATTGCCATAGCATTTCTGATTGATGGTTTGAGCGTAGATATGAACAGTCTGGCAGCAGAGGAACGTGCCAATTTCGGCAGTATTACACAGATGGCAGCGTTGTTCAAAGGGATTGGCGGTGCTGCATTTGGATTGATGCTTCCGGTTTTGGCAGGATACATTGCCATGGCCATTGGAGACAGACCGGCACTGGCACTTGGATTTGTAGGCGGTGTGCTGGCAGCGAATGGCAAGTCTGGTTTCTTAGGCGCATTGGTAGCTGGTTTTCTGGCTGGTTATGTGATTCTGGCGCTTCGGAAATTGTGTGAAAAGCTGCCAAAAGCATTGGAGAAGATTGCACCGGTACTCATTTATCCGGTAGTAGGAATCCTGGTCATTGGGTTGGGGATGAATTATATTGTAGAACCGGTTATGGGTGCCATTAACACGGGATTGAACCAGGCACTGGCAAGCATGGGAAGTTCCAGTCGTGTGATTCTGGGCTTGATCTTAGGTGGTATGATGGCAATTGATATGGGTGGTCCCTTTAACAAAGCGGCTTATGTGTTTGGTACGGCTGCTATTGCAGCAGGCAACTATGACATTATGGCAGCAGTGATGATCGGAGGTATGACACCGCCCTGTGCCATTGCATTGGCAACCATATTGTTCCGGAATAAGTTTACAAAAGAAGAGAGAGAATCTGGTCCTATGAATTTCATCATGGGTCTGGCATTTATTACAGAAGGTGCGATCCCATATGCGGCGGCAGATCCGCTGCATGTGCTGCCGGCATGTATCATCGGCTCTGCAGTGGCAGGTGGATTGTCCATGGCATTTGGATGTACGCTGATGGCACCCCATGGCGGTATCTTTGTATTCCCGGTAGTGGGACATGCATTGATGTATTTGCTGGCATTGATCGTAGGTACAGTGGTATCTGCATGTTTACTGGGCGTGCTGAAGAAGAAAGTAGCCTGACGGTGTGTTTCAGGGAGTGGCCGTTGGATCTGTTTCAGTTGGAGAAGATGGTCTGACGGTCTGGGCAGAAAATAAAACGAATTGGGAGGAAGAAGTTATGAGAGAATTCCAGTATGTGATCAAAGATGCAGAAGGAATCCATGCACGTCCGGCAGGAGAACTGATCAAATTGGCAAAGACATTTTCCAGTAATATTTCCATGTGTAAAGATGGGACATCTGTCAGCTGCAAAAAGATTCTGGCAGTTATGGGACTTGGAGTAAAGCAGGGACAGGAGATTACCATTACCATGGAAGGGGAAGATGAAGATGCTGCATATGAAGCGATCAGTCGCTTTTTAGAAGAAAACCTGTAAGAGAGGGTGTGATGGAATGCAGGAATGGGAAGGCAAAAAGGTTTTTGGCGGGATTGCCATAGGTAAAATTTATGTCTATCAAAAGGGACAGCAGCAGGTCAGGCGTATGACCATCCAGGATCCGGATGCAGAACTGGCACGTTATCAAGCTGCAAAAGAAGCAGCTGTTGCCCAACTGCAGGAGTTGTATGAAAAAGCATTGCAGGAAGTGGGACAAGCCAATGCAGCGATTTTTGAGATTCATCAAATGATGTTAGAGGATGAAGATTATCAGGAGTCAGTGGAACATATGATCTGCACCCAGCAAGTCAATGCAGAATATGCGGTAGCTGTCACAGGAGATCATTTTTCACAGCTGTTTGCCAATATGGAAGATGAGTATATGCGCGGGAGAGCAGCAGATGTAAAAGATATTTCTGAACGGGTATTGACTGTTTTACAGGGACAAAGCGGCGGCAGTGTGCAGTTTTCCGAGCCGGTGATTCTGGTGGCAGATGATTTGGCACCGTCTGAGACGGTACAGCTGGAAAAGGATAAAGTGTTGTCATTTGTAACAGTGCATGGGTCTTTGAACTCCCATACTGCCATTTTGGCCAGAACCATGGGGATTCCGGCACTGATTGGATGTCCGGTTCCGTTAGATGCAACAGTCGATGGGAAAATGGGAGTGGTAGATGGCAATACAGGAAAGTTGTATGTAGATCCGGAACCGGCTTTTTTAGAGCAGATGAAGCAAAAGCAGTTGGAGGAACAGGAGAAGAAACAACTGCTGCAAGCATTAAAAGGAAAAGATAATGTGACGTTAGATGGACAGCACATCCTGCTGTATGCGAATATTGGCAACACGAAAGATTTGGCAGCAGTGCTGCAAAACGATGCAGGTGGCATTGGATTGTTCCGCAGTGAATTCATTTATCTGGAACGGGATCATTATCCCACAGAGGAAGAACAGTTTCAGATTTATCGTACAGTAGCAGAAACTATGGGGGGCAAGCGGGTCATCATCCGTACGCTGGATATTGGAGCAGATAAGCAGTGCGATTATTTTGAATTGGAGAAGGAGGACAACCCGGCGCTTGGGTATCGAGCCATCCGGATTTGTCTCACCCGACCGGAAGTATTTAAGACCCAGTTGCGGGCTTTGTTCCGGGCCAGCGCATATGGAAAAGTAGCCATTATGTATCCGATGATCACCAGTGTACAGGAAGTGCGTCAGATTCGCCAGATTGCAGAAGAAGTGAAACAGGAACTGCAAGAACAGGGGATTCGCATCGGCGAACCGGAACAGGGTATTATGATTGAAACACCGGCAGCGGTGATCATCAGTGATCTGTTGGCGAAAGAAGTAGATTTTTTCAGCATTGGAACCAACGATCTGACCCAGTATACGTTGGCGATCGACAGACAAAACAGTATGTTAGATGCTTTTTATGACACGCACCATCCGGCAGTGCTTCGTATGATTCGGATGGTAGTAGAACAGGCCCATGCTGCAGGGATTTGGGCAGGGATTTGTGGAGAATTGGGGGCAGATCCTGCATTGACCAAAACATTTTTGGAAATGGGTGTGGATGAGTTATCAGTTTCTCCAGGAAACATTTTACCGATTCGAAAGATTGTGCGGGAGACTGATGTGGCAGCATATCGTCAGGAGATGCAAGAGAGAACATAGACAGACATGCTGGAGGCGTAGAGTCTGTTGCTCCGAAAACAGTGAAAAGCTTTCTGTCGGATATTGTGTGACAGAAAGCTTTTTCTGCGTGTTACAAACTCTTTAGAAATAATCACAGGCTCCAGGCGGTGGGGATGTTACAATATAAAAAACAAAGGGATATATTTTTGGGATCGTTGGAAAATATAGTATTATGTGCACAAAAAATAAGAATTTTCAAAAGAATTTCGTCTAAAAAATTGACAAAAAGTAAATATTCTGTATAATAAGAATATAATCATAAAAAATCAAACAGGTTTTGCGTGAAAATGGTATAGATGCCCACAAAAAATGCATAGAACCCAAAATATCTGTGCTATTTTTGAATAAAAGCATAAAAAATCAAACAGTTTTTGACAGAATGGATCAAGATATATCCCATGTACTGTTTGGGTAATTGCGAAACTATGATACCGGGTACTAATATTTTTTTCGCTTTTCGCTCAAAAAATAAAGTACCGGCGTTCCACAAAGTTTTTCAAATGAAAAAATTTCTGATGTACAGGCTGTTTTGGGTCTGTTCAAAGAGTTTCGCAATTGCCTACATGTACTGTTGTGTGAGAGGGGCTGGAAAGTCCTTTTGCAGAAAACTGTGTGCATCAACTGGAAGCCCGGATGGAGAAGAACGTATGCTGAAAAATCAATATGAACAGGAGTATGAAACGATTTCTTATCACACTCCGGATGGAAAGATGAGAAAGATGACCGTGTACCGAGGGGAGTATTACACACTTCACTTTGATCAGGGGAAAAAACGGAACAGTGCAGCATGCAATCTGTTGGCAGCATTGCTTGCACTGGCGATTTTGATCGGAGCAGGGATGCCCAATCAGGACTCTTCTCATACTGTCTGGATTGTCCTGCCGTACTTGTGTCTGTTTTTGCCTGTTGGATATTGGCTCATTGGCGCAGTTTTTTTCTGCATGGCACCTTTGCGGATGGAACGACCGGCCTATGAAGGCAGTTTGCTACGGATTTTGCATTCCTGCCGTGGCATACTGATCCTGACGGGAGGCAATGTGGCGCTGGATTTGGTATATTTGGCATTGTATCATGGCACCATACACGTAGGCAGGGAATTGTGTTATCTGGCATGTCTGGCAGTATTGTTTCTGTGGGTTGTCCTGTATGGTCGTTGGTATGACCGGACATACCAGGGGATTTCCATTGAAAAACCGTAATGGTATAAGCAAAAGAATAGAGGGTATCGTCTGGATGGCTTTGTCAGGCAGATACCAGGATCAATCGAATGCTTCATGAAAATGACAGTTTTGAATGGAGGAAAGGAACGGGCTTTTGCCTGATGGAAAAGAAAAGGAGGAACAAGCGTATGAAAAAGAAAAAAGTGATGGCACTGTTTTTGGCAGGTACTATGGTATTGGGACTGTCTGCCTGCGGTAAATTTGCGGGCAATTCCGGTTCTAATACCCCGTTGGTCATTGCCTGTGATGATGTGAGTGAGAAGTTCAGTCCTTTCTTTGCAGCCAGTGTACCGGATCAGCAGGTGGCAGATGCCACTCAGATTTATCTGGTGGGCAATGATCGTGCCGGTGAGTATGTGATGAACGGCGTGGAGGGAGAGACAAAGGAGTACAACGGAACGGAGTACACCTATTATGGTGCCACCGATGCTACCATTGAAGAACAGGAGGATGGAACGGTACTTTACACATTTAAGTTGCGGGATGACATCCAATTTGCAGATGGAGAAGTGGCAGATGCAGATGACATCATCTTTTCTTTCTATGTATTCAGCGATCCGTCATATGATGGCAGTGCTTCCCTGTATTCTCTGCCTATTGAAGGGATGGAAGAGTACAGACAGGGTTCGGAACTGTTGTATAAAGTATTGATTGATATGGGAGAAGACAATACGGATTTCTCTTATTTCACGGAAGAACAGCAGAAACAGTTTTTTGAGACCGATTTGCCGGCAGCAGGGGAAGCATTTGCACAGGATATCGTCGAATATTGTATTGCAAATGGTTATGTAGACATCGAGTCCAATGATGTGGCAAATGGTATGTTAGAGTGGGGGTTTGCAGAACTTGGAGACGATGGTGTTCTCACAGGCGCTGCCACAGAGAAGACCTGGACATTAGAGGGAGATGATGTGCCGACTTTGGCCGATTACTGGGAGGAATTGTGTGCAGCTTATGAAGAAGATTATGTAACGATGTCTGATGTAGAGGCAGCCAATGCACCATTGTTTGACTTCCTGCCAGATGCGTATAAGATTGCAGTACAGACCGGTTCTTCAGCAGACAGTATCAGTGGTATCCAGAAGATTGATGACAAAACGGTACAGGTGACATTGACTTCTGTAGATGCAACTGCCCTTGGAAACATGAATATCTGTATTGCGCCGCTTCATTATTATGGAGATGAGAGTTTGTATGATTATGACAACAACAGCTTCGGTTTCACCAAAGGTGATCTGTCTACTGTCAGAGAAAAGACCAACAAGCCAATGGGTGCAGGCCCTTATACATTTGTGAAGTATGAAAATAAGATCGTGTATCTGAAAGCAAATGAAAACTATTATAAGGGTGCTCCGGCAACCAGGGAAATTCAGTTTAAGGTGACAGGCGATTCCGATAAGGTACCTGGTATCGTACAGGGAACGGTAGATATGGCGTCTCCATCGGTATCTAAGGCAGCATTAGAGCAGATTGCAAGCTACAACACCGACAAGGAATTAAACGGTGATGTACTGGCGGTTTCTTTGACAGATTACAATGGATATGGCTATATCGGCATGAATTCCCAGAATGTGAAAGTGGGGGATGATCCGGGAAGCGAAGCCTCTAGGAATTTGAGAAAGGCAATTGCCACAGTGATTGCAGTATATCGTGATGTGGTCATCGATTCTTACTATGGAGATGCGGCTTCTGTCATCAACTATCCGATTTCCAATACTTCCTGGGCAGCACCACAGAAATCTGATTCTGACTATGAAGTGGCATTTTCCACAGATGTAGACGGAAATCCCATTTATACAAGCGGTATGTCCGAGGATGAGAAATATGATGCAGCACTGGAAGCAGCACTGGGATTCTTTGAGGCAGCAGGCTATACCGTAAAAGATGGCAAGTTGACCGCAGCACCGGAAGGGGCGAAGCTCAGCTATGAGCTGATGATCGGCGGCGGCGGAAGCGGTGACCACCCATCCTTTGGTATCGTAACGGCAGCATCGGAAGCACTGGCAACCATCGGCTTCGAGTTGAAGATCAATGACCTGGCAGACAGCAGCATCCTGTGGAGTGCCACAGAAGCAGGTACCGCAGAGATCTGGTGTGCAGCCTGGTCTGCAACCTTAGATCCGGATATGTTCCAGATTTATCACAGTGACGGTGGTTCTGCGTATATGTACAGAATTTACTCTGATGAACTGGATGAGATGGTACTGGCAGGAAGAACCAATACCGATCAGACATACCGGAAGGCAATTTATAAAGAAGCGCTGGATTTCATTGTAGACTATGCAGTGGAAATCCCGATTTACCAGAGACAGGAAGGGACAGTATACGGTGTAGAGCGGATTGATATGGATACCGTGACACCGGATCAGACCACTTACTATACCTGGTTTAATGAACTGGAAAAGATTGCCATGAAATAAGACTGTCACGCTGTATGACAGCAGTGCAGTCACATGGGAGGGGGCTGAAAAGTCCCCTTTTTCCCGATAATAGTATATCTATTAGACAATTGCGAAACTCTTTGAATAGAACAGAAAACAGCCTGCACATCAGAAATTTTTTCATTTGAAAAACTTTGTGAAATGCCGGTACTTTATTTTTTGAGCAATAAGCGATAAAAAATATTAGTACCGTTGCTATGAACATCATTCTTACGAATGATTCGAAGCGAAAGCGTGTTTTTCAAATAAAAATTTTGATGAAAGGCGTTCGTTATCATAGTTTCGCAATTGCCTGGTATATCTACAGAAGAAAGGAGAAGATACTGACATGAAAAAATTCATACTGAAACGTATCTTGATTTCTCTGGTGTTGCTTGTGTTTGTCACAATGATCATTTATGGAATCATGCGATGTATGCCCACATCCTTTGTGGAAAACCGGGCGAGGGAACTTGCCACCAAGCCAGGTTCCAAGTCTTTTGATGAGTGGATGGTACAACTGAATGCAGCCTATGGTTTGGATGTAGGTGTGATTCAGGGGTATTTTGCATGGGCAGCCAAGGCCGTGCGGGGGCAGTTTGGGGATTCCTGGTACTGGAACCAGCCGGTATTGCAGAAGTTTTCCAGTGTGATCTGGTATTCCTTTGCTTTGAGCCTTGCATCGTTTATGTTAGAGATCCTCATTGCCATTCCGGCAGGCATTGCAGCAGCCAGAAAGCAGTATTCCATGACAGACTATGTCATTACTGTCATTGCACTGATTGGTATTTCCTTACCCAGCTTTTTTTTCGCCACCATATTAAAGTACATTTTTTCCATCAAGCTTGGATGGTTTGATCTGTATGGAATTGTGGGGCGTCTCCATGAGCAGCTCTCACCGGCAAGGAAGATTCTGGATATGGCAAAACATATGGTGCTGCCGGTGATCACACTGACCATTGTCAGCATAGGAAGTCTTATGCGTTATACCCGTACCAATATGTTGGAAGTATTGAATTCGGATTATATCCGTACTGCCAGAGCCAAAGGGTTGTCAGAAAGCCGGGTGGTGAATCATCATGCCTTCCGCAATACCCTGATTCCCATTGTGACTTTGCTTGGGGGCACGCTGCCGGGATTGTTCAGCGGTGCCATGATTACGGAGACATTGTTCCAGATTCCGGGAATCGGCTACACATCTTATCAGTGTGTCATGCAGGGAGATATCCCCTTTGTCATGTTTTACATGCTGTTTTCCGCCATTTTGATTTTGTTAGGCAATTTGATCGCAGATGTATTATACGCAGTAGTTGACCCACGTGTGAGAGTAAACTAGAAAGGAGAATGTCATGGAAGAAAAGAAAGAGCAGAAGATGAAATTAGATGATGCCCAGCGTGTCCGTGTCCTTTCTCCCGGTATGTTAGTTGCCAAGCGGTTTTTCAGAAACCGGCTGGCCATCGTGGGACTGGTGATTATTGTCTGTATGTTCCTGTTTGCGTTTTTAGGCGGCGCATTGATCCCCTATTCCCAGAGTCAGGTATTTTATACCACAGACGAAATGAAGAAGGACTACGCAGGTGCCACTTATATTACAGACTATCAGACCTTTCCGGCAGAAAATGTGAAACTGCCAAAGGATTCCAATTCCAAGACCATACTGGCAGTGACTACAGGAAAGTTGATTTTTACTTCTAAGGAAGATCGTACCTTTGGTCTGAGTCCTATAGGAGAAGGGGTCTATATCATGTATGAACTGATTCCTGAGGAGAAGGATCTGTCAGATACGGATGGGTACTTGCAGGCAGCAGAGGATGAAACCAATGTGTTTGAAGCAGACGGACAGATATGGTTGTATGAAGCAGATGGAACAGATGTGACATTTTATGAAGCCACAGAAGCAGCAGTGGTCTGTCAGCGTTCTTTTACCCCTTATGAAGCGGATACGGTATTTCCTTATGCATTTTATTGCAATGTGTTGAAGGCAATGGGGGATGGAGAAACCAAAGTCATTGTGGATGGTGATACCTATACCATTGTGCAGGATGATGAAAGTTCAGCTATGATATACAATGCATCGGGCAAGGAATATGCCTATGTATCCGATATGAATATAAACAGCGTGGTAGAAGGTGTGTTTTTGACTCCTGCATTCAAAGAGGTAGTGAGAGAAGCCATTGATGCTAAGGTAGAAACATTCCAGTATCAGGATGAAAACGGGGGAAATGATAAGTATATTCTGGAACGGAAGAACAACCAGTATACCATTCGCCGATATCAGGAAACCAAGGTCATCGACACCTATGCCTCTCCTTCTAAAGAGCATCCGGTAGGAACTGATGCCAATGGCATGGATTTGCTGGCACGTCTCATGTACGGCGGACGAATCTCCCTGCTGATCGGTTTTGTGGTGGTCATCATCGAGCTGATCATTGGTGTGATCGTAGGTGGTGTGGCAGGCTTTTTTGGGGGCTGGGTGGACAATCTGCTCATGCGTTTTGTGGATATCATCTACTGTATTCCGGCTATTCCCCTGTACATGATTTTAGGTTCCATTATGGATTATTATCAGGTATCTGCTACACTGCGCATTTACCTGCTGTGTGTGGTCATCAGTATCATCGGATGGGTGGGCATCGCCCGTATCGTCCGTGGACAGATTCTTTCTCTACGGGAGCAGGAATTTATGGTGGCGGCAGAGGCAACCGGGATCAGTGTGAGGAGGAGAATCTTCAAGCATCTGATTCCCAATGTCATTCCCCAGCTGATCGTGTTTGCCACCATGGGACTGGGTGATATCATTCTGACAGAAGCGTCTTTGAGCTTCTTAGGTTTGGGAATCAAATATCCGGCAGCTTCCTGGGGCAGTATCATCAATGCAGTCAATGACTCTTATGTCATGACGAACTATGTATTTGTATGGATTCCGGCAGGTCTGTTGATCCTGTTAACCGTACTTGCGTTTAACTTTATTGGCGATGGATTGCGGGATGCATTCGATCCGAAAATGAAACGGTAGGTGAGGCAGATGGCAGAGAAAAAGAAAGCAAAAAATGCAAATTATATATCCGCCAGGGAATCCAGAGCGATTTCAAAGCGGAATCGTAAGATTACAAGAGAAATTGAGAAAAAGAGAAACAGAACACATATCCCGGAAGAGGAATATGTGGTACAGATGAAGAATCCGGACAACTGTGTGGAATTTGACAATGTGCACACATACTTCTTTACCGACATCGGTACGGTGAAGGCGGTGGACGGCGTATCCTTTGAGGTACCCCAGGGTAAGACTGTGGGTATCGTGGGAGAATCCGGCTGCGGCAAGTCTGTCACCAGCCTGTCTCTCATGCAGCTGGTGCAGCGGCCTTCCGGTCAGACGGTAGAAGGTGAGATTCGGTTTAACACAGGAGAAGGTGCCATCAATGTGGTGAATGCTCCCCTCTCTGTGATGCAGAAGTTAAGAGGCAACCGGATGTCCATGATCTTCCAGGAGCCCATGACCAGCTTAAATCCGGTATTCCGGATCGGTGACCAGGTGGATGAGGTTATCGCACTCCATCATCCGGAGATGAGTAAGACAGCTGTGAAAAACAGAACGTTAGAGATGCTTGGCATGGTGGGCATTGCCAACAAGGAAGGGGTATATGCCATGTATCCCCATGAACTGTCCGGTGGGATGCGCCAGCGTGTGATGATCGCCATGGCACTGGCCTGTGATCCCAAGCTGATCATAGCAGATGAGCCAACCACTGCACTGGATGTGACCATTCAGGCACAGATTCTGGATTTGCTGCGGAATCTGAAAGACCGGATCAACAGTTCCATCATGCTGATCACCCATGATCTGGGGGTGGTGGCAGAGATGGCAGATTATGTGGTGGTCATGTATGCAGGACGTGTGGTAGAAAAAGGCACTGCCAGAGAAATCTTCAAAGACCCCAGACACCCCTATACCATCGGGCTCATGAACTCCAAACCGGTGGTGGGTAAGAAAGTAGACAAGCTGTACAGTATTCCGGGCAGCGTCCCAAATCCGGTGGATATGCCCAATTATTGTTATTTCAAAGACCGTTGTGAGATGTGCGTGGCAGACTGTGAAGGAGCATATCCGGATTCCTATGCGGTATCCCCTACCCATATTGTCAGCTGTTACCGCTGTAAGGAAGGAGGGACGGACCATGCGTAAGACAGCCATCAAACAAACCGCAGCACCGGTGGTGCATCAGGCGGACAATCTTTTGGAAGTATCCCACCTGAAAA
>ONWL01000294.1 GCA_900321525.1 uncultured Eubacteriales bacterium | reverse complement strand
AAAGTATAACTTTCAGTAACTTTATTTCATCACACCTGGGGCGGCCAGTCCTGCGTTCCTCAGTCGCAAGAAATTTTTTTAGGTCAATGCGATCCATTATGTCACAAAAAGAATATACCGGGTCAGCAATATCAATCATTTTTTCAATTTCCAGTGGTAATTTCAGCTGACGTGATGTATAATAATCATTGGTATTATTATTGTTTTTCACAGAACTATTATACCAAAAAATCGCTGTAAGTACTATGCTTACAGCGATTTTTCTTTAGAGACTTTTTTTACAGCCCCTTTCAAACTATTTTTCTTCCAAAAAACGGGTACGCCTGTCTGGAAAGCCGCTTTTACGCTTTTGCCCTGCCAATGACGTGCTGCACCCGCTCTTTCGGCTCCTGTCTAGGATATCATCCCTATCCCTTCGTTCCGCATATCCGGTTCCAATGTGATCAATGGAGAAGGTTTTCACTCCACTGTACATTCTTTCGCTGCGCCTTTATTCCACCCATCTCTGCACACCGATGCCAATGAGACCCGGCCCTGTATGCACCACCAGTGCCGGACTGATCTGCCCTTCAAAAATATGCCCTGCATTTGGATACAACGTCCGCATCGTTTTGAGTACCTCTGCCGCTTCCGCTGCAGCATCCCCATTGACTACTGCCATCCGGCACCGTCCATACTGTTTTGCAAATGCCGATGCCTGCTCAATGGCTTTTTTCAGGGAATTGGCTCTGCCTCTTGCCTTCGCCACCGTGTAATAAATGCCGTCTTCATTGCAGGAGATCACTGGCTTGATGTTCAGCACCGTGCCAATGGCACCTGCCACCAGGCCGATCCGGCCGCCTTTGCGCAGGTACTCCAATGTGTCCACGCAAAAGAAAACTTTGGTATGGGCTACATTTTCCTCTACCCGTGCAACCGTCTCTGCAAAGGTCTTGCCCTGTTCTAACAATTCCGCTGCCAGCATGGCAGAAAATCCAGCGCCAATGCCAATATTTTTCGTATCCACCACATGGATCTGCAGATCCGGAAACTCCTTTGCCACAAGATGCACCACCTGACAGGTACCGCTCAATCCGGACGAAATGGTCACCACAATAACTTTTTCATACCCGTCTGCTGCAATCCGGGCAAACTGTGCATGAATGTCTTCCATGGTGGGCAGAGACGTTTTCGGAATTTCCGTGGCAAACCGCTCATACACTTCACGGGGCGTAATGTCCACACCATCTAAATAATCTCCGTCTGTATAATGGATACAGAGAGAGATTTGATACATGCCATACTTCTTTTGCAGCTCTACCGGCACATCTGTACCAGAATCCACCAATATGGCAACCTTTTCCATTCCATTCCTCATCTGACAGCCCATAGACACCTCCAAACAACATTGTGACTTTTTTTGACATGTGATATGGTTTTCAAAACCGCTTCCTGTTGTTTTTATCATACATAAAATCTACACTTCTGTCAAGTCTGATCTGTCCCCCACGCCTTACACATGGAGCACATGTTCTGTGTGTCTAAATCTTCCTTACACATACATGCCATCTGGTGATGCACACTGCCTCTGGTGACTTTCATCTGGTTTTATTCAGTGTTTTCCCATATACAATTTGTGTGTGTTTGCATCTTTCGTAAATTTTGCTAATCTTCCATCTTCCATAATCGCATCATAGATACAGCTGCGAAATTTATCTGCAATTTGCTCTGCCGTTTCGGTCCGATAAAAATCCCTGCTTTCTGTTTCTCCACTCGCTTAGGTAATTGCGAAACGCCTTGCGCAAACCGTAAGACAGCTTGTACATCAGAAATTTTTTCATTTGAACGCATATAAGCAATCCCTGCTTATGTCAGGAGGGGTTAAAGCCCCTTCTGACAAGCTGCGAAGCAGCATGCGTTCATGAGTATGGAGCGAAGCGGAATACGAATGTCCGCTTTACAAACTCTGTGGAACAGGAAAGGCATTCGGTATCATCGTTTCGTAATCGCCCTTTTTCACTCACTCCACTCCAGAGACAGTGTAGCCTCCACTGTCCCGTCGCCTAACACACGCAAAAGTTCTTCTTTTGTCACGCCCTCTATATTTGCCAGTTTTGTAAAATTCCAGGTATTTTCATCATAATACAATGTGATCTGGTTTCCCTGGTACAAGATGATATCACCGGGAATGGTGGTGATCTGTTCATCCGTTCGGGGCAATTCCCAGGGAAGTGTTCCTACCTTTTCAAAATTGCCGTAATCCTGCATCTCCACTGTAATGGCAGCAGGACTCAGCTTTTCCACGAATGCCTCTGCTGAAGCATTGTCCTCCAGATTCGCATAAAAACGTTTGCTGCCGATGTCAACCACCAACACCGGAGCAGGAGTACCAAAGGTCCCTGCCATCTCTGTCACCACCTCTCCTGTCCAATCGAGGATTCCGCCAAACTCATACACATTGGCATACCCCATGTCAAATAACTTCTGCGCCGCTTCCTTACTTCGCCTTCCACTCCGGCAATACACAAGAATGATCTGATCCAGGTCCGGCAAGTTTGCCGGCTGTTTTGTGCCGATGCTCTCATTTGGAATGCATATGGCAGAAGGAATGTGACCTTCTTCGTATTCCTCCTGACGGCGCACATCCACAACGATATGCCCGTCATCCTGTTCCATCATTTCTTTGGCTTTTTCCTGGGTGATTTGTGTATAACTTCTCTCCATACCAGGACCGTCCAAAATATTGTTTCCGGCACCGCAGCCGGCACAGACTGCCGCACGGTCTTTTCTCTTCATGAATTGCTCCCTATTCCTGTCAAATCCCATCTCCACTCTTGTATCCGCCATGCTGCATACTTCCCATGCACCATATCCGATTCCTGCAACTCCCTTCTTTCAGTATTTTGTTGTCAGTTCCAATTCTCTATTGAAAAATCCTCTCCTGATCTGGTGAGGCAGTTTCTTATGATGTTCCACCGTGATCTGTGATCCATCGGCGAACACAAATGCCACTGTTTTCTCACGGTCAAATTGATGTTCCCTTTCCGGCAAACGAATCCCCCCAAAGACACCAACCACTGTCCTCTATGGTTTTCCGGATCGCAGCAACTGTTTTGGCATCCACTGACGTTTCGCTTTGACAGACGGCTGCATCCTCATAACGGGATAATTTTTGTTTGTCCCTGTGCCGTCAGCGTGAAGGATCCGCGCCGCCTTCGTAACGCTTCCATTTCCGCGTTCCTTTAAAAAACGAATCTCCTTCCGTTCTGATCCATCCGGCAGAGGGACTTTCTCGCTGTACATAGCTTTTGTAAAACGTACCGCCATCGGTTATACAGCAAATGCAGCACACACTTACCAGTCAATTTTTCGCCCATCCAAAACGGCACACACCAGCTGCTCTCCCTGATAGGTCAGTTTCAAAGAAAAAAACGGCGCTTCTTGCTGCAGCAGCTGTAAAAAGATCCGGTCTCCTTCCCAGACAGGCAGCTTCTCTATCTGCCCCTTTGGCACCCACTCTAGCACGCCTTCCGCACAGTCTGTCAGGCTGCCGGTAAATCCATCTGCCGTATACAGACACATGTATTCCGTCTCATAACAATCGCTGTCAAAGGTGACAATCCCCCGAAACCGCCATGCAGTCAGAGTCAGTCCGGTTTCTTCCTGCACTTCCCTAAGCAAACAGTCTTCCGGACTTTCTCCTGCTTCAAAATGTCCTCCCACCCCAAGCCATTTGTCGTGGTTCATATCATTGGATTTTTTCACCCGATGCAGCATCAGGTAACAATCATCCTGTTCAATATAGCAAAGTGTAGTCAATTGCATGGCATACTCCCTTCTTAGTTATGTCAGGAGGGGGTAAAGCCCCTTCTGACAAGCTGCGAAGCAGTATGCGTTCATGAGTATGGAGCGAAGCGGAATACGAATGTCCGCTTTACAACGGATTGCAACCTTCTCATCGTTTACACATATACTTTGCCATCCCCATCCATTCCGGCAATTTTTTACGCTTCCCTGCCACGTCTCCGGTTTCCTGCACCCTTTCTTCCATATTGATAGGGGGCTGCTCTATGCCCTCCTGTCTTTTCCAAGGAAGAAGAAGCCGCTTTGTACCCTCCTGTCTTTTCCAAGGAAGAAGAAGCCGCTTTGTACCCTCCTGTCTTTTCCAAGGAAGAAGAAGCTGATTTGCGGGATTCTGTCATTTTTAAAGTAAAGCGAAGCCCTCTGTACCGGTTGATCACCCCATGAAATTCCTGCTTTCTGGGCATTGCCAGATCCCCTGGTATCACACTGCCTCCTATGGCGGCAAATCCCTGTTTGTCTATTCTTTCATACAGTTTGTCCACTGCATCCACAATGGTGGTCTTGCCGTCAAATCCTTCTGTCAAAACCGTATGCAGCAGATGACCTAAGGTATGTAACTGTTCCGAATCCACCAGCTGTTCCACATAGCGTACGTCAATGTTTTCTTTATTGAGAGAAATGGTATCACAGCCTGTCACCCGAATCTTCGTCCGGTCTTCCATCTGTCTTCCATAGGGCATACGCTTTGGATGACGCAAGGAAACCCAGGCCCTATCTGCCCCAGCGGATGCGGATTCCTGTTCCACAGTTTCTGTCTCTGTCAATGGGGCGTTCCCCTTTGCCTCTCCATGCTGCAGTGCATACCGGACGGCTGTCTCTTTTGCAAAACCGGTGATATCGACCGGACGATAACAATCCATCTGGATCACCGTATCCGCCTGTGTGAAATAGGCACCGGAACTGCCTGCCACCAAAATGGTGGAAATTCCAAACTGTTCATACAGCAGACGGATCCGATCGGAAAAAGGCGTGATGGGCTCTGCTTCTGCTGCTACCACCTGCTTCATCAATTCATCCCGGATCATAAAGTTGGTAGCGCTGGTATCCTCATCTATGAGGAATGTCTGTGTCCCTGCTTCAATGGCTTCTGCCACGCCTGCCGCCTGGGAGGTGCTGCCGCTGGCATCTTCTGTATCAAATGCTGTGGTATCTTTCCCATTGGGCAGATGATTGATAAAGAGAGAAATGTCTACCTGCTGGATGCTTCTGCCGTCTTCTGCCCGCAGTTTCATGGCCGTATCTTCTGTGATCACATACTCTCTGCCATCCCCCTGTCTGTGCGGATATACTCCACGCTCCAATGCTTTCAGAAGTGTAGATTTTCCATGATAGCCGCCTCCGACGATGACTGTAATGCCTTTTGGAATGCCCATACCGGTAAGGGTTCCTTTGTGAGGCAGCTGCAGGGTCACTGCCAGAGAGGCAGGAGACACAAAAGGTACCGCCTCCTTCATCGGTCTGCCGGACACCCCTGATTCTCGTGGCAGAATGGCACCATCTGCCACAAATGCCGCCAGTCCCAACCGGTTCAGTTCTGCCCGGATAAAACACTGATCCTCTGCCAGATCTGCGATTTGCTGAAGTTTTGCACCGTCTAATGCACGATAACGCAATGCTTCTCCGGCACATACCGGCAAAATATCAAACAGGATCTTTTCTAGTTCTCTGGCATTGATGGTTCTGCCGTTGGCTGGAAATCCCACACAAAACCGCACGATCACGCTGCCATCTTCTGTGATCTGGCAGGCAGAACGTTCTAAAATCTCCTGTCCGCACCGGCTGACAGACAACAGGCCGCTTTTGCCGGATCCCTTTGCCTGAAAAGAATGCTGTTCTGCCAACCTGCCAAAGGTGCGCAGCAGTTCATCTGCGGGCACATGCGCGGCAAAAGAGCCAATGGCGTCGTCGGGGGTGGCGTTCTCTTCGAGATCGAGGAATGGCACTGTCCAGACGGGCACGTCGTAATCCTTGAAATAGGTGCGCAGCGAAGTGCACTGGTTCTCATCGCAGCCGGTGATGAACACGCCGATGACCTTGGTGCCGGCGTCGACAATGACCTCGGTGCAGGCCTCGATCGTCTCATGCACCTGCTGGGGTGTGCGGTGCAGTGTGCAGACGGTCAGCAATACCGGTGCCTGCAGGTCGGCGGAGACATCGGCATTGAAGTTGAAGCGTTCCGGGTCTCCAACGCCATTGCGGTCGCTGCCGACGATCACGCGCACCGCGGGATTGAGCTGGGCGTTCGTATCGATGAATTTGCT
>ONWL01000154.1 GCA_900321525.1 uncultured Eubacteriales bacterium | reverse complement strand
ATTTGATTGAGGCTTCCATTCTTTTTCCTTATGGGCAATTTGATACAACCATTTGTCTTGGCAAACCTGCCATTCACCAGGGCAAGATATTCTTTTTCTATCGCATTTTGCCCGGAAAGCCTTGCCGCGGCCACCTTATTTTTTGCAAACAACACGATCCCGGAAGTATCCTTATCCAGTCTTCCTACTGCCCGGACGCAAACACGCAGTCCGTGCTGCTTAAAATAATACATCAGATGATTGGCCAGCGTATCATCATAATGTCCGTGAGCCGGATGTACTACTAAGCCTGCCGGTTTATTGACCAGCAGCAGATCCTCATCTTCGTATAGGATCTTCACATCCCCAGGTGCGGCCTCCAAATGACCTGACGCTGTCTCCTTTGTCTCCAGCTGTACGCTTACAACATCACCGCTAAATACCACCGTTGAAATCCGGGCCCGGTTTCCATTTACGCAGATGCCATCCGGCCGAAATTTTGCGCTTTTGATCTGATTTTTCGTCAGTGACAGCCCCTGCTTCAAAATAGTCTCTATTTTTTGGCCCGTTTCCTGCTCTGTTACGGTATAGGTTACATCCTTTTGCATTATAACAAGTTTTCCCCAATCGTAATTATCTGTATCTTCATTGTGGAATCTTTTTGAAACTGTGTCAAGTGACAGGATAAGGAATTTTTTTAAGAAAGCATTTTATTGTGGAAATCTTGACGCTCCCCCGCTCACAGTGGTAAACTGTTGAAAGAATACATAAAGGAATATATAAAGGAGTCGTGGTATTATGGAAAAGAAAAACATTGATTGGTCCAGTCTGGGCTTTGGTTATATCCAGACAGACAAAAGATTTGTTGCCAACTACAAAAACGGTGCCTGGGATGAGGGAGTCCTTACTTCGGATCCGAACGTGACCATCAGCGAGTGTGCCTGTGTACTTCAGTACGCACAGACCTGTTTTGAAGGACTGAAAGCATACACTACGGAAGACGGTCATATTGTGACATTTCGACCGGATCTGAACGCTGCCCGCATGAGCGATACTTGTAAACGGTTGGAAATGCCGGTATATCCGGAAGACAAATGGGTAGACGCTGTAGTTTCTGTTGTCGAAGCCAACGAAGCTTATGTACCGCCTTATGGTTCCGGCGCAACACTCTATATCCGCCCCTACATGTTCGGCAGCAATGCCGTCATCGGTGTAAAACCAGCGGATGAATATCAGTTCCGCATCTTTGCCACCCCGGTAGGGCCATATTTTAAGGGCGGCGCAAAGCCCATCACCATTCGTGTCTGTGATTATGACCGTGCGGCTCCCCATGGAACCGGTCACATCAAAGCAGGACTGAACTACGCAATGAGCTTATATGCCATCATGGATGCTCACAGGCAGGGCTTTGACGAGAATATGTATTTGGATGCCGCTACCAGAACAAAGGTAGAGGAGACCGGCGGAGCCAACTTCCTGTTTGTCACCAAAGACGGCAAAGTCGTTACCCCCAAGTCCCCCAGCATCCTGCCATCTATCACCCGCCGTTCTTTGATCTATGTAGCCAGAGAGTATCTGGGATTGGAAGTGGAAGAGAGGGAAGTATTCTTCGATGAGGTGAAGGATTTCGCTGAGTGCGGCTTGTGCGGCACCGCCGCAGTCATCTCTCCGGTGGGCAAGATCGTGGATCACGGCAAAGAAATCTGCCTGCCCAGCGGCATGGAAGAAATGGGACCAGTCACAAAGAAACTGTATGACACCCTCACCGGCATCCAGATGGGACGCATCCAGGCGCCGGAAGGCTGGATCAAAGTAATTAAATAGTGCCAGAAAAAAT
Source organism: uncultured Eubacteriales bacterium (assembly GCA_900321525.1). Classification (GTDB taxonomy): domain Bacteria; phylum Bacillota; class Clostridia; order Lachnospirales; family Lachnospiraceae; genus UBA2942. The sequence continues at coordinate 3,513 of ONWL01000154.1, read as the reverse complement.
GCAAACCAAAAGGGCTGTCTATCTAAGAATGCAAAAAGTTTCCATAGTATCCGTGTGTACGGCTATGCGTGACATATGTCCGATCGGAGGCGGATGCAATCCGACTCAGACGTACGGATGTCAACAGCACCGTCCGAACACAGGATATATGGAAACTTGAAGTCTTCTTAGGCAGACAGCCTTTCCATTTTAATTACTTCACGGCGCCTTCTACCATACCACTCATGATCTGCTTCTGAGCAAACATGAAGATAATGATCATCGGAAGAATCGCCAGCAACGCAGCGGTCAGGATCAGATCCCACTGTTTTACGTAGGAACCAACGAAAGCCTGCACTGCCACCGGAAGGGTCTTCACTTTACCATTCTGACCAAGCATCAGGGACGGAAGCAGATAGTCATTCCAGATCCACATACCATTCAGAATAGTAACGGTAGTGATTACCGGTTTGAGAAGCGGGAAAATAATGCGGAAAAATGTTCCTTCCGGAGAGCAGCCATCTATGGATGCCGCCTCTTCCAGCTCATAAGGGATGCCCTTGATAAACCCGGTGAGGATAAATACGGTCATGGCTCCGCCAAATCCACAGTACGCAAATACGATACCCGGAATGGACTGAAGCATACTGATGCCCACAAATTTTCCCACATCACGGAATGTGGAGATCAGAGGAAGCATTACCACCTGGAACGGAATGATCATGGATGCGATAAATACCATATAAATAGCGGTCGCCCATTTTTTCTTGTTGTTTCGGCTGATAACCCAGGCTGCCATTCCGCCGAACACCGCCAGCAACACCAGGGAGATCACCGTGATCAGCGCGGAAGTTCCAAATGCATACCAGAAATTGAAGTTTGAATTTGAAGCAACTTTGGTCAGGTTTTCCCACAACTGTGCAACCGATGCCCCCGCCAAACTAACGGGGCTTTCCACAATGCTGGTCTGAGCCTTAAAAGAGTTCATTACCACCAGATAGAATGGAAAAAGTACGTAAGCAGCGATAAGGATACCAATAATGCCAAGAATAATGTTTTTCGTTCTTCTAGCGCCTTTCATTACATCTCCACCTCCTTCTTATTGGACACACGAACCTGGATGAGAGATACACATGCCAGAATAATAAAGAACAGCACGGCCTTTGCCTGCCCCAGTGCATAATTGTTCTGGCGGATGGCTGTATTATAGATATTCAGAGCCAACATTTCTGACATCTTGGAGGGAGCTCCATTGGTCAGTGCCAGGTTCTGGTCAAACAGTTTAAAGCCGTTGGTCAACGTCAGGAACGTACAAATGGTGATAGACGGCATGATCATGGGAATGGTAATGTAACGCAACACCTGCCACTTGGAAGCGCCATCGATAGCTGCTGCTTCTACCAGATCCCCCGGAATATTCTGGATACCCGCAATATAAATAATCATCATATAACCAACCTGCTGCCACAGCATCAGGATAATCAATCCCCAAAAGCCATATGCAGACGTGTAAGTTAGTGTCTTTCCAAAATATGCCAATACACCGTTTAGCAGCAGCTGCCAAATGTAACCCAGAATCAAACCACCGATCAGATTTGGCATAAAAAATACCGTTCTAAATATGTTCGTTCCCGCAAACCCTTTTGTCAACAATTTTGCCACTACGAAAGCAAGCACATTGATCAACAACACAGACGCCACGGTAAATGCTGCCGTATACCATGCGGCATGCAGGAAGGTAGGATCCTGAAACGCTTTTACATAATTACTGAGTCCAACAAATTTTGCATCAATTACTGTGGTGAATTTACAGAAAGAAAGGTAAATTCCCAAAATAAATGGGGCAATAAAACCAATGGTAAATGCAATCATTGTTGGAAGGACAAATATGGGGAAATATTTTTTGATTGACTTTTCCATACATACCTCCAGGTTTTGGATCAATTTCACATACAACAGGGGCAGGCAGTTTCTTCCTGCCTGCCCTCTGCAAGTCGATTCATTTTGATGTAATTTTACAATTATTCGTTTGCTGCCTGATATTCAGTTGCCCATCCGTCTACGAATGCGGTCACTACATCGTCCCAGTCACCAGTGCCCTGTGCATACTCTAACAATGCAGAACCCACACCATTCTTCCAGTTTTCAGAAGGCATAGTTGTAAAGTTCCAGGATACAGCAGTCTTTCCAGCCTTGGTATATTCATCATTTGCAGCTACCAGAGGATTGGATGGCAGATACTCGTCAAATGTGGTAAATGGAGTTACAAATCCCATCTCATTTGCCAGCATATCACGCCCTGCGTCACTCTCTACAACCCACTGTAAGAAGTCTAATGTAGCCTGAATGTCTTCTTCAGAAGCCTTGCTGTTGACACACCAGTAGTTTTCAGAACCGGTACACAGACCTTCATTTTCTTCATCCTCACCACCGATGTAGATTGGCAGCATACCCATATCTTCATCTGCTACTTCCATATCTTTGATGTCGTTGTATGCCCAGGTACCATTCTGATAGAAGACAGCCTCACCCAGCGCAAACTCAGAAGCAGCATCTTCGCCTGTCTTGGAAGACAACATAGATGGCTCACAGGTTGCATTGTTGATATACAGATCCCAGATCGCCTTATAGTTATCCAGATAAGTTCCCTTAATGGCATCTGTAGAACTGATGCCATCTGAAATCGGCAAATTTGCCAAATGGGTCTTAAATCTCCAGTCAGAAGAAGAATCCATACCTGCAGAAGTAAATGCACCTTCTACACCAAGCTCATCCTTACGAGCCTGAATATCTTCTGCTACAGCCTTTAATGCTTCAAAATTGTTCAGTTCATCAATAGAAGTGATCACTGCATCATCCAATGCAAAATAGTCATTTAACAGTGCCTTATTGTAAATGATACCATATGTTTCAATTACATAAGCAATGCCTTTTACTGCATCTCCTTCTTTTAACACGTAATCATCACTTGCAATGTCTTTGTATACTGCACTGTCAGAAAGGTCATAGCAATAATCCTTCCATGAAGCCAAACCTACCGGACCATTTACCTGGAATAAAGTAGGTGCCTCATCCTTTGCCATTTCAGACTTCAATGTGGACTCATATGTACCGGAAGCTGCTGTCTGTACATCTACCTGTACCCCAGTCTCATCTGTATAAGTCTTTGCCAGTTCTACCCACTGCTCAGCCTGCTCTGGTTTGAAGTTTAAGTAGTAAACTTTTCCAGTAGAAGCAGTCTTACCGGATGCTGCTCCAGACTCTGTTCCTGACTCTGTCTTACTGCCACATCCTGCAAACACAGAACCTGCCATCAAAACAGCCAATGCCAACGCTGTAATCTTTTTTGCTTTCATAATAGAATCCTCCTTTTTCTTACCAACAGCAAAGATGCTTCGTTACTGAATCCCCGTTCTCCTCCTGTTGGATTCCCAGTAAGCATTTGTTCTGTCATAGGAAAATCCTATTGCAGTTTTTTCTTTGCTGTTTTCTGATAGTTCTATTATAAACACCAGCAGGGCATTTTAGAAATAA
>ONWL01000055.1 GCA_900321525.1 uncultured Eubacteriales bacterium | reverse complement strand
CCGATGGCTCAGCTGGTTAGAGCGCCGCCCTGTCACGGCGGAGGTCGAGGGTTCGAACCCCTTTCGGGTCGCTGATTCACAATTTCATATGAATCAAAAATGGGATCTTAGCTCAGCTGGGAGAGCATCTGCCTTACAAGCAGAGGGTCATAGGTTCGAGCCCTATAGGTCCCACTACAATATTTGAAAAGATATTGTAAAATGGGTGGTTTCCCGAGTGGCCAAAGGGGACAGACTGTAAATCTGCTGCAATTTGCTTCGGTGGTTCGAATCCACCACCGCCCATTCTTTACCAAATATCTTTTGATATAAGGTAAAGTCCAATTATATATTGTCGCGGGGTGGAGCAGTCTGGAAGCTCGTCGGGCTCATAACCCGAAGGTCGTTGGTTCAAATCCAGCCCCCGCAACTCATGCCCAGATAGCTCAGTTGGTAGAGCAGAGGACTGAAAATCCTCGTGTCGCTGGTTCGATTCCGGCTCTGGGCATTTTATTTTTATCAGAGAACAAGTGGCTGTCCCAATCTGAACATGGAAATCAGATTGAGGCAGCTTTTTTATGTAATAGGAAATTTTTGTCACCAAAAAGGTGGGATTGAAACAAAGAAGAGAGGATGACACAGGATGGAGCGATTGTATGAAAAATTAGAAGCATATAGCCAGTCAGATCATTATGGGTTTCATATGCCGGGACATAAGAGAAAGGCTTTGTTTCCTCATTGTTTTGAAATTGATATTACGGAAATAGATGGATTTGATGATCTGCATCATCCAGAAGGACTGTTAAAGGAATTTCAGGATTATATGAGCCAGCTTTACGGGAGCAGTGCGTCCTATATGATGGTAAATGGCTCCACTGGTGGAATATTGGCAGCCATTTCTGCGGTGACAGAATTAGGGGGCGAACTGGTAGCGGCACGGAACTGTCATAAGTCTGTATATAATGTGGCATATCTCCGGAACTTACATGTGCACTATGTTTATCCACAACTGGATGAAAAATGGGGATTTTTTTCCTCTGTTTCGCCTTCTGATGTGGATAACTGTCTGAGACAACACCCATCTTGTAAAGCAGTCATCATTGTCAGTCCTACGTACGAGGGAATTGTCTCTGATGTAAGAGCCATTGTAAAGGTGGTACATAGACATGGTGCCATTTTGATTGTCGATGAAGCCCATGGTGCCCATTTTCCATTTCTAAGTAGGACAAAAGAAGAGATGGTTTCAGAAAAAAAGGGTTTGGATAATAGATTCTCTGAAATGACGTTTCCTGAAAGTGCAGTGGCATGTGGAGCAGATATTGTGATTCAAAGTGTGCATAAAACCCTGCCTTCTCTGACACAGACTGCAGTGCTTCATGTATGTGGCAACCAAGAATTGCAAAAAAAAATTGCCTACTATTTGTCTGTTTATGAAAGCAGCAGCCCCTCGTATGTATTGATGTCATCCATTCAGGAAAGTATTGTATGGATGGAGGAAAACAGGGAAACTGGGGGCAGAAGGTATTGTGAAAATTTGTTGTGTTTTCGGAAGAAAATACACAAACTAAAGTGGATAGAGTTGTATCAACCAAAGGAAGAATCTGTTGAAAAGCAGGGGGATCAGTGGAAAACAGACCCTTATGCCCTTTATGATTGTGGAAAACTGGTGCTACGGGTGAAGGGGATGGCAAACAGCGGGCAGTGGTTGTATCGAATCTTGTTAGAACGGTATCAGATTCAGTTTGAAATGTGTCAGCCTGGATACTGTATTGCCATGACGTCTGTGATGGATGATCAGATGGCTTTTGCAAGGCTGGAATCTGCCCTTGCAGAATTGGACCAGATGTTGGAACATCTGTGGAGCAAAGGAGCATGCAAAAAAGAATATGTACCGCAATTAAAGGATTTTATGAAACCAGAGAAACCGGAAATGCAATCAGTCATTGACATGGAATTGGCACAACCGGAAATTCGGTATACTGCATATGAGGCGGATCATATGGAGAAGGAGGTAGTGCGTCTGGAGGATTGTGTGGGGCGCATCAGCGGAGAGACGGCTTATGTGTATCCCCCGGGGATTCCCCTCATCGTACAGGGAGAAGTTTTGACAGAAGAATGTGTTGAGACTCTGTTGCAGTATCGTGGGTATGGATTTGAGATTCGTGGGATACGGGATGTTTTGGCAGAGAAAATAGATGTCATAAAAGGCAGGCAAAAATCCCATCGACAGAGTTGATTTGGAATGGATTTTTGCCCGTAACTGTGAGGGGACTGAACAGTTATGGAATATCATGAAAATAGAGTTGGTGATTGGAGGATATGGCGGTATGGAGAAAAAGGGAAAAATCTTTTTTATTATGGGAAAAAGTGCGACTGGAAAAGATACCATTTACCAGTCTCTGCTCACACAGCAGACACTTTCCTTAAAGTGTGTGGTGCCCTATACCACTCGTCCCATTCGTTCCGGTGAGTTAGATGGTGAAACCTATCATTTTATCACGGAGGAACAGGTCAGGGAAATGATGGACAAGGATCAGGTGATTGAGTCTCGATGTTACCAAACCGTGTATGGTCTCTGGTATTATCTGACCGCAGATGATGGCCAGATTGATCTGACAGAAGGGAATTATCTGATGATTGGAACACTGGAATCCTATGGGAATATGCTGCAGCGGTTTGGTCAGGAGGTGATGGTACCCATTTATTTGTGGTTGCCAGATGGACTGCGTCTGGAGCGGGCATTGGAAAGGGAAAGGCAGCAAGAACAGCCTAAATTTGCAGAAATGTGTCGGCGGTATCTGGCAGATGAGGAAGATTTTTCCAAAGAGAAACTGCAGGCATGTGGGATTACAGAGGAGGATCGTTATGAAAATGAAAATCTGGAGCAGTGCATCAGAGAAATCTGTGAGAAGATTACGAAAATGACAATGCAGGGGGAAACGGAAGAGTAGTTGCTTCTGTTTATAGTGTATATCAGTTGCGAAGTACGAAAAAAGTATGTTATAATAAGGTGGCATAGGAATATACGAAACTCTTTTTTATAAAAATAGTCTTTTTACGCATCCGAGAAAGGAGACGCTATGGGAGCATTTGCTGACATTGTTGGAAATGAACAGATCAAAGGCTTTTTGGAACGTGCATTACAGACAGGGGCAGTGTCTCACAGCTATATCCTGAATGGGGAAGACGGCACGGGAAAGATGATGTTTGCCAGGGCATTTGCCAAAGCATTGCAGTGCACCGGAGCGGCAGCTGGAGAACGACCTTGTAACCGGTGCCACTCCTGTATCCAGGCGGCAAGTGGGAATCAGCCGGATATTGTGTTTGTACAGCATGAAAAACCAGGTACTATTGGTATAGATGATATCCGAAACGGGCTGGTCAATGACATTCAGATTCGTCCTTATGAAAGTCAGTATAAGATTTATATTGTGGACGAGGCGGAGAAGTTATCCGTACAGGCACAAAATGCCATGTTAAAGACCATAGAAGAACCACCATCTTATGGGATTATTTTGTTGCTCAGCAGCAATGTAAATGCATTTTTGCCTACGATCCGTTCCCGCTGCGTGGAACTGACGGTGCGTCCGGTCAGTGATGCCCAGGAGGAAACTTATCTGCGCAGTCATGGTGTGGCAGAAGAACAGATGACATCCATTTTGCATTTTACCAAGGGAAACATCGGAAAAGCAATGAAAATGGCAGCATCCGATCAGTTTATGGAAATGATTGCCAGTTTGCGGCAGGTGTTACGGCAGATTCATGGGATGCAGACCGAGCAACTGATTCAGGCAGTGGCTTTATTGGGGACCTATCAGAGCGATATCAAAGACTGCCTGGATTTTATAGAACTTTGGTATCGGGATGTGCTGCTCTTCAAAGCCACAAAAGATGTGAATCTGCTGGTGTTTCAGGAGGAAGCATTTGAATTGAAACGGGCAGCAGAACGTTGTTCTTATGAAGGAATAGAATTGATTTTGGAAGCCATACAGACTGCCAGAAGAAGATTGGATGCCAATGTGAATTTTGAATTGACCATGCAGTTGCTGTTGGAAACTATGAAAGAGGCAGAGCGTTGAGCATGTGCAGACAAAAACCGATTTTAAATGACTGGAATCAAAATAAATGGCAATTGTGAGGGTGCTGAACAGTTGCAATAAATGATAAAATGAATCAGTAGGATGGAGGGTATATGAGTGCAGTGAATAAAGAGGAAGAAAATTCCACACAAAAGAGAGTAGAGAGCAGTCCGCGTCAGCATGTGCAGAAGGGATATTACAGCGAAGCAGATATCGGCAAGAATTTCAATGCAGACCGGAAGCCAGACAAAAGTCACAATCGAAAAGGGGAGGGCAAACCCCATAAAAAAGAACATGCAAATCGCAATAAGGAAGAGCGTAGTCAAAGTCGCTCCAAGTTTGATCGGAATTCCAGAAGAAAATCCAGAAATGGAGCAGAGGGAGTCACGGAGAACACAGAAAGCCGTGCAGTGGCATTGGAAAAAGAAACGAAGGCAGTAAAGAAATTGGAACCGGAGAAGGAAACCAAAGCAGAACATATCCTGGAAGCAGAACAGGAAATGCCGGAGGTAGACTTGGAACCGGTTGAGATTGAAGCATCCACTCAGGGAGAGGAAATACCATGCAAACCGGCAAAGGAGTCTGCAAATGAAAAAATTGAAGTGATTGGCGTTCGTTTCCGTCAGGCTGGAAAGATTTATTATTTTGATCCCACTGGCTTTGAGATCCAGCCTCATTCTCATGTGATCGTAGAAACGGCTCGTGGTGTGGAATATGGATTTGTGATTTTGGGCAGACGGGAAGTACTGGCAAGTAAGGTGATTCAGCCGCTCAAACCGGTGATTCGCATTGCCACAGAAGAAGACGAGGAACGGAACAGACAGAATCGGGAAAAGGAAAAAGAAGCACTGAAAATCTGCAAAGAAAAGATTGCAAAGCATGGCTTGGAGATGAAGCTCATTGATTGTGAATATACATTTGACAATAATAAAGTGCTCTTTTACTTTACTGCAGACGGCAGAATCGACTTTAGGGAGCTGGTAAAGGATCTGGCATCTATCTTCAAGACAAGAATCGAACTGCGGCAGATCGGGGTGCGGGATGAGACGAAGATACGGGGAGGCATCGGCATGTGTGGCCGTCCGCTGTGTTGTCATACCTATCTGTCAGAGTTTGCACCAGTGTCCATCAAGATGGCGAAGGATCAGAACCTATCCTTGAATCCAGTGAAGATTTCCGGCATATGCGGCCGTCTAATGTGCTGCTTGAAAAATGAAGAGGAAACTTACGAATGGCTGAACAGCAAGCTGCCAAATGAAGGAGATTTTGTCACCACATCAGATGGATTGAAGGGTGAAGTGAAAAATGTCAATGTCTTAAGACAGTTGGTGAAAGTCATCGTCACACTGGAAAATGACGAAAAGGAAGTCAGAGAGTATCCGGTAAAGGAATTGAAGTTTAAGACCCGCAGAAAGCGCGGAGATGAGAAGATTCAGGATGCAGAACTGCGTGCGTTGGAAAAATTGGAAAATCTGGAAAAAGGCAGCAATTCAAAGTTATGATGACCGAGGAAAGATTACAGGGCGAAGCAGATGGATTAGAAATGGAACAGGAACAAAATACACAGGGGATATGGAAACCAGAAGAAACACAGCCTGCAGCACCACCGCTGGAAGTCCCCTTATTAGAGGGAGAGCGGATTGATGATTTGGAGCGGAATGGTTACCGGATCATCCAGAACAAAAAGCGGTTTTGCTTCGGGATGGATGCGGTTTTGCTATCCGGGTTTGCAAAAGTGAAAGAAGGGGAGTGCATGCTGGATCTGGGTACCGGAACCGGCATTATTCCCATCCTGCTGGAAGCCAAGACAGAAGGCCGTCACTTTACTGGATTGGAAATTCAGGAGGAAGTGGCAGAAATGGCAGGCAGAAGTGTCCGTCTGAACCATCTGGAAGACAAAGTAGAGATCGTCACCGGAGACATTAAGGAGGCAGATCGGATATTTGGCAAGTCGGTATTTGATGTGGTTACTTCCAATCCCCCTTATATGATTGCAGATCATGGACTGCAAAATCCCAACAGGAGCAGGGCCATTTCCAGACACGAAATTTGCTGTACATTGGAAGATGTGATTCGGGAAGCAGCACTGGTGTTGAAGCCCGGCGGAAGGTTTTATATGGTGCATCGTCCATTTCGGTTGACAGATATGATGGAACTGCTTCGAAAGTATCATTTAGAGCCGAAACGTCTGAAAATGGTCCATCCTTATGTGGACAAAGAACCAAACATGGTACTGGTAGAAGCCATCCGGGGCAGTCGGGCAAGGGTGACAGTGGAACCGCCGCTGATTGTCTTTCAGGAGGATGGCACTTATACCAAAGAGATTACAGGGGCATATGGGTATTAGAAGCAGCGGACAAAGAAAGCAGAATGGAGGAACAGGATGAGTGGACAGCTCTATCTGGTGGCAACACCGATTGGAAATTTGGAAGATATGACATATCGTGCAGTTCGGGTGTTGCAGGAAGTGGACCTGATTGCAGCAGAGGATACCAGAAACAGCATCAAACTGTTGAACCATTTTGCCATCAAAACCCCTATGACCAGCTACCACGAATTCAATCGGTATGACAAAGCCCAGTGGCTGGTGGAGCAGATGCAGCAGGGAAAAAACGTGGCATGCATTACAGATGCAGGGACACCGGGCATCTCCGATCCAGGGGAAGAGCTGGTGAAACAGTGTTATGAAGCTGGGATTGCCGTGACAGCACTGCCGGGAGCCTGTGCCTGTATTACGGCATTGACCGCATCAGGTCAAAAGACCAGACGGTTTTCTTTTGAAGCATTTCTGCCTGTAGATAAAAAGGAACGGAAGCAGACGTTAGAAGAACTGAGAGAGGAGACACGAACCATCGTGTTGTATGAAGCTCCCCATCGTCTGGTGCGTACATTAGAGGAACTATTGGAGACGCTGGGAGATCGAAGACTGACGGTATGCCGGGAACTGACCAAAAAGCATGAGACATTTTTCCAGACCAAACTGACAGAAGCTGTGGTCTATTATCAGGCAAATGAGCCAAAAGGAGAATGTGTCCTTGTGATAGAAGGCAAAAGCAGGCAGGAGCTGGCACAGGAACAGCAGAAGCAGTGGGAAGCATTGACACTTCCGGAACACATGGAAGTGTATCTGGCAAAGGGCATGACCAAAAAAGAGGCGATGAAGCAGGTGGCGGCAGACAGAGGCATGTCCAAGCGGGATGTGTATCAGGCATTATTGGAAGAAATATAAAATCTCAAAAAATACAATGTAACAAAAATTTTGCATCGCAAAAGTCTGTGTGATGAATCAACAGATCTCACAGGTATATTGGGACATTATATTGCGTATGCTATACCAAGCAGGGCAGTTACTTACAGTCTGGCAGCTGTAAGAACTGCTCATTTTGTTGGAGTGGATATGTTAAACTGGCTTTGGGCAGGAATGATTGGAATAGGCATGATATGGGCAGGTTTTCACGGAAACCTGGCGGCGGTGACGGACGGAGCCTTGTCTGCTGCAAAGGAAGCCGTGGATCTGTGTATCCTGATGGCCGGTGTCATGGGCATGTGGTGTGGTCTCATGGAAATTGCAGACAAAAGCAGTCTGCTGGCACAGTTAAACCGTTTGTTGCAGCCCCTGCTTCGTTTTTTATTTCCCTATATTCCAGAAGATCACTCTGCAAGAACCCACATCAGTACCAATATTGTGGCAAACATGCTGGGACTTGGCTGGGCAGCCACACCGGCAGGACTACAGGCAATGGAGGCACTGGCACAGTTAGAAGAAGAGCGGGCAGAGGGAAAAGCAGTCGCAGACTCAGAGGAGCCATCAGGGAAAAAGCAGGATGTCAAAACTATATCTGTATCAGAACGGTCTGCCAGTGATGAAATGTGTACTTTTCTGGTGTTGAATATTTCCTCTCTTCAGAGTGTGAACCCGGCAGCCGTGACAGGGCCAGCATTGGTGGCAACCCTTGTCAGCACGCTGACGGGGATTGTATTTTGTAAAATGATGTGCAGGAAAATTGGGCACAATCCACAAAAAGTATGGAAAGAGAAGAAAAACACTTGACGTTTTTGGAAAAGATGATTATAATTAACCCATGCAAAACCGATGAGACGGAGATAAAACAGGAAGATGCGCCATACAGAGAGCAGGAGAAAGCTGAGATTCCTGCGGAGATGCAGTCTTGTAAATGGACCGTCGAGGGCAAGGGGAACGGCGAAAGCCTAGTATCTGGTGACGTATGCCGGCGTTAACGGTAGGATATGTGTCAGCATATTTGAATGGAGTGGGTTGTCAAACCAAAAAAGGTGGTACCGCAGAATTTTTATCTGTCCTTTTGTATTACATCATTGTAATACAAAGGGGCTTTTTTTATGGAAACGGAAGCAATTTTTGCAGTACAGAAAAGAATGATGCCGGGCAGATGTGCTGAACTCTAAAAGAAAGGATAGTGGCTGTAAATACAGTCCGGGTGAACACTATGGCAGAAAAAAGAGTCATGACGAACAACAGCAACAACAATGAATTACAGATCGTAGATCTGATTCTGGTGGCAGTTTTATTGGCAGCAGGTATCGTACTGCGTTTCTTATCCACCAGCTTTTCCTTCTTTGGCATGAAGCCCAACTTTATGATTGCCATGTATTGTCTGGCAATCCTGCTCATTCGTCCAAAGTTGATTTACGGTGCCATCATCGGATTGATTGCCGGTGCATTGTGCCAGGTCAACACACCATCTCCATTTTTGAATTTGTATTCTGAATTGTTTGGTGCCATTGTCATGTGTCTGTTGATTCGGATTCCCATGCAGGCAGGTAAAGTGAATCTGACTCCTATTGTTTCTACGTTTGTTTCCACAGTCGTCAGTGGTGGCAGTTTTGTAGTAGGCTTGTTCCTGTTCTATCACATGGAAGCATCTGCAATGGCAGCATATGTACCCATTGTACTGGGAACTGCAATCATCAATACCATCATTGTGTATATTTTGTATCTGCCATTAAAGACCGCATTGAAGAAATAATGTGACGATCCGTGAAGATGCGGAACCGTTTCATGTGTTTGCAGTGGTCATACTGGGAGAAACTTGTGATGTAACTGAGAAGGACAACCGATTCGTGGAGAAAATGTGTTCTCCACGAATTCGGTATTTGTACAAAGATTTGGCAAGTCTTTTTTGGATAACAGAAAATTTCTGTGGTCAAAAAGTGCGACCCGCAAGGATGGAACCTGGCGCCAAAAGAAGATTTCCCAAATCTCTGTAGGATATTGGAACGTAATCATACCTGGAAAAGGAGGCATACGATGATTTCTGTAAAGGAATTGACTTTTTCTTATGAAGGATATGAAAAGAAAGTATGACGGCTCTAAAGAATGGTTCAAGTTCTCACGCCGCATCAGGTACAATAAATATGTAAAACATGTACTGCTTGAAAGGCAGGACTACAAGTGTGTATTCTCAGGGCAACAGCTAGATACTATTAATTCATTCATCTTCCATATCGATTACGACTGCATCTGCACCAACAGCAGGGAGATAAAAGTTCCTGCACCAACACGTAAAAGACCCGACAAAAAAAGAGCTCTGGCGGATTGTGAACATTGCGACAGTCCTGAAAAATGTTTTTCAAAACTGTTAGTTGTGCATAAGGATTATAAAAACCATCAAAAACATCTCAGGTCCAGTATTGACGAAAGCATGCCTCACAATGCCATGAGAAAAACGGATTATTCTAAGGAAAAACAAGCTCCGGCAGCGAGTACAAGAGGCGCCATGGACATAACAAACTTCTACGATATGATGAAAAGACACAACTATTCTACAAATTGGTTCCGTTTTTCCAGCACCCTCAAGCGCAGCGAGTACATGAAGCAGGTGCTGCTTGACACGGTCGAGGCGATCCGCAAAAAATACGGGCAGACCGTCACGCTGTCAGCCATGCAGAAGTACCTTGAGACAGGGAAGATCAGGATCTACGACCGGAAGAATCTTGTCTCCCGCGACGTCCCCTTTGACGACCTCTTAAGGGAAGCGAGCCGCAACGTCTGCATGGCGGCGATCGACAGGACGAACCAGATCTATCCGCTGATGGAGTATGACTACCTGATCATTACCGGCGGGACAGGGGCGGCCTGGGAGAACATGATCCGGGAGAGGCTCAAAGGCATGGAAACGCTCCGGATC
>ONWL01000278.1 GCA_900321525.1 uncultured Eubacteriales bacterium | reverse complement strand
ACTCAAACTGTTGGTGGATTCCGTGCAGTCAGCCAAGTTTATCACCAATAAAAAATCCGCAGAATTGATCAAAAAGTTAGAAAGTCTTGCCAGCGTTCATCAGGCAAAACAATTACAACGTCAGGTCTTCATTTCCGGTCGAAATAAAGTTGCAAATGAAAACATTTATTACAACGTAGACCGGCTGCATGAAGCGATCAATTCCAATGCACAGATTTGCTTTCACTACTATCAATGGAATGTGCGAAAGGAACGTGAACTTCGAAAAAATGGTGCCTGGTACCTAGTCAGTCCTTGGGGGCTGATTTGGGACAATGAAAATTACTATTTAATCGGTTATGATGCACAGGCGGATAAAATCAAACATTATCGTGTCGATAAAATGCTGGACATCTCTATCTCCTCAGAAAAGCGGGAAGGCAATGCCCAGTTTCAGGCATTCCATCTTCCACTTTACAGCAAAGTTTTATTTGGCATGTATGGGGGCGCAGAAACACGAGTCACATTAGAAGCCAAGAACAGTATGGCCAATATTCTGATTGACCGTTTTGGAACTGATATTACGCTCCATCCCATTGATGCAGAGCATTTTCGAGTTTCTGTAGAAGTGGCTGTCAGCAACCAATTTTTCGGTTGGATCATCGCTCTGGGAGATGGAATCCAGATTACTGGTCCCCAATCTGTAGTAGAGCAGATGAGCCAATTGGTTCAACAACTGACAAAACGATATTCTTCTGCGCTATAGCATTTTTGCGATCAACTTTCGCAATAAGGTTGACAGCTGTTCAGAGAATGTAGTTCAGATTTACATAGACTTTCTTTTTCGCTCTCGTAGATCATGTAGAAAATGGTGGGTGTTTTTTTGGACACTTTCTTTGCTAAACTGATATTATATCAAACAGAGGAGGCATCGCCATGAAACACATCTATTTTACGATCACAGGAACGGATCACTATTTTGGACAAGATTTTTTCAAACCAGACATGAAAGTCACATTAGTCAAAGAGCCTGATAATGCCTATGATAGAGAAGCGATCAAAGTAGAACTGAACGGACTGGGAAAAGTGGGTTATGTGGCAAACAGTCCTTTTACTGTTATGGGAGAAAGTATGAGCGCTGGTCGTATCTATGACAAGATTGGGGACACTGCGGAAGGTTACGTCCTGTATGTTCTTCCTAAGGGTGTCCTGTGTCGCCTCTCCAAAAAGAGTCTATTATCTGCTTTATCACTCTAACCCGTTTCCACGACTTGAGGCATTATACCGCCCAAAAAAAGTCTATTATCTGTTTCACCACTCTAACACCATCTGTCCGGTTCCATATGCCACTTGTTTTGCTTCTGTAATCTGATCCTCTTCCTGAAATCCACCGATCAGAAAGGGGGAATCCGGGTTGTGTCGCTTCATATTTTCGATCACAGCCTGTTTGTCGTAATTGGCATAACAATACCGGCAGAAATGACCACAGGTATTATATACACCGATATCATGCCCCAGCAGACAGTCACATGCCTGTCTGGGGTTTTTGGTTTTCGGTACTGCCAGTTCTGTCCCCACAGCACGTTCTAAGATGGACTTTGTCATACAACCACTCACATCCACCCCATACTGTGCCAGATCTGTTCCTTCTACACAGCTTCTCACTGTCATTCCATACTGCTGCCCAATACGCGCCAAAAACTGCCCAATCTCTGCCCGTTCCTCTGCTGTCACTTCCCGCACTTCTGGAAAGTTCCGTATGGTCTTACTATACAGATCTACAAAGCTAATGACCACTTGATCCGTATATCCCTGTAATGTTTCCGCCATTTCTGCAAAAATCTCCTTATGGTAAGCAAGTGTATACCTTTCGGTAATAAAGATTGGATCATACCGCCAGCTGATTGCCTTGTGCCCCACAATGTCAGATAACTGCCGGAACGATTCCATCACCCGTCTGTAATCCGGCACATTTGGTTCAATTTCTTTCCCATAAGGCGTAATGGTCACAAACCAAAACTGGCGAAAGGCCGCAATTTCTTCCATATAAAGCAACATTGGAGCTGGATTTTTGGTACAAAAAGCCAGCACGTCCACCACATCTGGTGCCAGACGATATCTGGTCACCTGACTTGGAAAATAAGGATTGCGCACCAACACATATCCCTCTCGTATTCGATTACAAAACCATTTGCTGTAATAAGCCGGAATATCTGTCCGCATACCAGTGTTTAATTTCAATCCACGCACCCCTTGCGGGATGCGACGGTTTTATCCCGTTTTTCCGGCTAGATAACTGTCAATTTCAATCCACGCACCCCTTGCGGGATGCGACCTATACAGGCGTGATGTACGATCTACAGGGGCAGGATTTCAATCCACGCACCCCTTGCGGGATGCGACTTATGGGGTGTGATCGGAGATGCTTGGGATGAGGATTTCAATCCACGCACCCCTTGCGGGATGCGACACCGCTCATCTGCCCGATA
>ONWL01000008.1 GCA_900321525.1 uncultured Eubacteriales bacterium | reverse complement strand
TGAAAAGCGACAGCTTTGTGATATACAGGGACGATTGTTTGAACTGGCATTCAAAAACGGCTATGATTGTCCCGCCTTTATCCAATCCTTTATGAACAGCCGTACTGCCGCCGCTCTGGATGACACTTACGACCGCTTACAATGGGCCGGTGAAGAATATATTCTGGAAGAACTGGACGAAGAAATGGGCGGGCTGAAAAAAGCCGGTGAAACCTATTCTCTGGAAGTGATGTACTGGACTGGTTACATCTATCGCTATTGGCACTATTATACCAATGAGAACAGCCGTGAAATCTATCAAATTGCAGATGCCCACACAATGAACGACTGCTGGCTTGGTTTTCACACTTTGGATGTAGAAATGGCAATCGATGACTTAAAAGAAATCTATCAGGCACACTACACCTGAAGCTCACACCTTTTCTGATATTCTTTTGCTTTTTTTACAAATGTTTTGGCAAAAATCGGATGAGATGGATAATAGAGATGTGGAAAGCCAAACCAGTAATGTTCCCCCTCTATCACACAGAAATATTCCCTGCCAGTAACCGGCTTGATTGCCACACAGCTTTCTCCGTTGTGGGTACTGTCATAATAATGAAACTCATGCCCTTTGATGCGTTCTCCCTCTGGCAGGAAAACACTCTGTTTTTCTTTGATCTCAATGTATCCAAACCGTACCAGTTTTCCCTGATCTGAGCAAATTGCCGGAATGACACCTGCCATGTCATGTCTGATGCCATTTTTATCTACCATGGCAGAATGCAAATACATAAAACCGCCGCATTCTGCTACCATCGGCATTCCCCCCTCAAATGCCTGCTTCACTGCTTCACGCATGCGATCATTGCCGCTCAACTCTTTTGCATAGAGTTCCGGATACCCGCCTCCTATGAAAAGGGCATGACAGCCATCCGGCAATCTGGTATCATGCAGAGGAGAAAAATACTGAATTTGGGCACCATTTTCCTTTAACAACAACAGATTGTCTTCATAATAAAAACAAAAGGCTTCATCTTTTGCAACCGCAATCACTGGTCTGTCACATTCCTCCCTTTTTGTAACACTTTCACCCACTGTCAATTTACACGCTGTACGGGTTTGACTGCCAGTTAGTTCCTCCGCATGTTCTGCTATTTGTATCATTTTTTCCATAGAAACTGTCTTTGCAAACACTTCTGCCATTTTTTGCAGCTGTGCTTTTATATTTGCCAATTCATCCGGCATCACAAGTCCCAAATATCTGCTTTCTATGCGCAGATCCCTGTCGTCCGGAATGTATCCCAGCACGGTCATCTGCAATTCCGATTCTACCAGCGGCTTGATCACTTCATAGTAGGATTTGGACATTCTATTGAACAGGACACCCTGAATCAGGTGAGCCTTGTCATACGCAAGAAATCCCGCAATCAAAGGAATGACAGAACGCCCCATGCCTTTTGCATCTATCGTCAAAATAATGGGGGTTTTGGTCACTTCTGCCAAATGATAAGAAGAGCCTTCCTTACGAATTCCTCCAAGCCCATCAAAAAGTCCCATGACACCTTCCAGCACTGCAAACTCCTCTTCTGTTCTATTGTGCAGCAAAAGTGTTTTGGTCTCTTCCTCTCCTGTAAAAAAAGTATCCAAATTCTTAGAAGAAATGCCAATTGCCTGTTCATGAAACATAGGGTCAATATAATCCGGTCCACATTTATAAGACACCACTTTGTGCCCCTGGTTTTTCAATGTCTGAAGTAACGCACATGTAATGGTTGTTTTTCCACTTCCACTTTTGGGGGCCGCAATCATCACCCGTTTCAACTTCATATTGTCCTCACTCCTTCCGAAAGTCAAATGCACAAATCCATATGGGATTTTCTGCCTGCATCAAATGATACCGCCCTGCTTTCTTTGTTCTGCTCACCTGAATTTGCACCATTTCTTCATTTTCTATTGGATACATAGAAATGACTTCTTTCATTTCGCAAATCGTTTCCATGCTAATCGCATGCATGACCACCCTCATGGTTGGGTTTGCATCATACAAGGTCTGCAAGATTTCTTTTAGATTCCCGCCACTTCCCCCAATCAAAGCATGTGTGGCCTTTGGCAATTCTGACAGTCCTTCTGGCGCTCTGGTTTCTACCACGGTTAGATTGTCCAATTGAAACTTCTCTTTGTTCTGTGCAATCAAAGAAACGGCTTCTTTCTTCTGCTCAATGGCATACACCTGTATCTCATCAGAAAGCGCCGCCATCTCCACTGCAATGGAACCGGTTCCGCTGCCAATATCATACACTACCGCCTCCCGATGCAAATGCAGCTTACAAATGCTGACCTCTCTGACCTCTTCCTTTGTCATAGGCACTTTATCCCGGATAAATGCCCCATCTGGAATACCATGGGTCAACTGCCCCGGCACAGGGTTTGGATTTCGAACCAGACAAACATATAAGCCTTCCTCTTTCCGTCCACAGCATTCTCCTGGAGACAATCGTAAAATCTGTTGCTCTGGATAAGACAGCTGATACCCGATCACCACTTCACATCCAGTCAAATCATCCTCCATGAGAAGCGTTCCCAGCCGATTCACATCTTTTACACCGGACATCAACAGATAGATCTTCTTTTCTCTCCTGATTTTACGGGAAAGATTGTGCAAAGGTTTTCCATGCATACTGTAAATGGCTGCATCTTGATAAGGTTCTCCCATGCAGGCCGCTAAATACGCAACGGAGGAAATGCCTGGCAGAATCCGTACAGATGCGTTTAATTGTCCTGTATTCACTTCTTCCTGCAAGGTATGAAAAAGGGACTGGCATCCACTGTAAAATCCACTGTCGCCGGAAAATAGAACGACAACGTTACATTTTTCCATGCATATCTTCTTCCCCTGTATTTCTCTCAGATATGGAATAATCTGTTTTGCCAGATAAAACGGCTTCTTCTCCAGCCTGGGATGATATGGTGCCAGCATTCGCTCTGCCCCCAATAGAATATCCGCTTCCCGGATTGCATCCTGCACTTCTTTCGTCAAATTGTTTTTATGTCCCATGCCAATCCCTGCAAGGGTAATTTGCAATATTCCATTTCTCTTCACTGCCTGGCCACACAGTTTTTCCAGTTCCCTGCATATTTCATGAAAAAAATAACCGTTCTCTTCCTGAGCATGACCAATCACAAATACCGGAATCCCACTTTTGGTTGCTGCTTCTATTTTTTGTCTATAACCACCGGATCTCCCGCTTTGTTTCGTCACCAGACAGGCAATGCCATACTGATGAATCATTGCTTCATTCATCTCTGTAGTAAAAGGCCCCTGCATGGCAATCATCTGTTTTCCCAGAATGCCTTGTTCCACACAAAGAGAAATACTCTCCACACTGGGAAGAATTCTAACATAAAGTCTGCTTTTCACAGTTTCTGAACTACAATATTTTGAAAGTTCCTTACTTCCAGTTGTCAGTAAAATATTCCCTTCCACTTCTTCCAAAGCCCTGGCACATGCTTCACTGGTGTCAAAATACCGCACACTTTCACTCACTTGTTCTCCATCCAATTCCCTCTTCAAGCGTAAACAGGGAATGTCCATTCCCTGCATTGCCGCCTGAATATTCTCTGTGATCACATCTGCATATGGATGGGTGGCATCCACCACTGCCGCAAAATTGCCCCTTTGTATGAATGCCTTGATTTCCTCCTGGTTCATTCTCCCTTGATGTATCTTCAGAAAGGGATCCTCTTTTAACACAAGTTCCCCATATTCCGTTGCCACACAAAGGGTATGTGGAATCCTGGACGCTGCCAGATATTCTGATAATCTTCTCCCTTCAGTTGTTCCTGCAAATACCAGTATTTCTTTCAATTTGATACCCTCGCTTTGTGACCAGCTTGCCATTGATGATTTCGCTTCCTGCATTTCCAATAAATACGGTGGTAAACATATTGACCTGCGTTTCCCTTAATTCTCTTAAAGTACAGGTCACCGCCCTTGTGCCTTCTCTTCCAATATTCTCTACATAACCGCACGCCCGCTCTCCCTCTATATGGCAAAGCAAAATGTCACAGGCCCGCATCAAATAATCCTTTCGCTTATGGCTGGATGGATTATAAATTGCCATGGCAAAATCTCCTTCCGCGGCTGCAACCAGACGTTTCTCAATTTTCTCCCAGGGTGTCAGCAGATCACTTAAACTAATCACACAAAAATCATGATTCAATGGTGCCCCAAGCACCGCCGCGCCACTGCTTGCTGCTGTAATTCCCGGAATGACCACAAGTTCTGTTTCCAAATGTGTCTTTCCAATTTCATACATCAAGGATGCCATTCCGTAAATTCCTGCATCTCCGCTGCAAATCAAGGCCACCTGCTTTCCTTTCTCTGCTTCCTGAAAAGCCAGCTGACAACGCTCCGTCTCCTGGCGCATAGGAGTAGACAACAATTCTTTTCCCTGAAACCGTTCTCCCAAAAGCCCCAGATACACAGTATACCCGATAATGACATCTGACTGTTCCAGTGCAGCCAACGCTTCTCCCGTCATCATATCTTCCCTGCCCGGTCCCATTCCAACGATAAAAATTTTATATTTCACCAAATTTCACCTTCCATTCCCTCTTTGCAATTGCAATGGTCATTCCATTCTCAGCGTGCTTTTCATATACAAGTGTTCCCATGGGTTCACATGATTTCAATGCGGCCCTTTCACATACATTGTCTACTCCCACCTGATTTTGCACAAAATCAGATGTTTGAAACGTTCCTTTTACGGATTGCAATTCTTCCGCTGTGTACGTGCGAAATGGAATCTTCTCTTTTCTGCTCCAGGCAAGAAGTCCCGGTTCGTTTCTTTTACAATCAATAGATGCCAATTCCACTACCTGACCTGGCACAATTCCAAATTTCTCCAAATGCCTTCTTATAAAATCATCGATCTGTTCTGCTTCTTTTCCTCTTCTGCACCCCATCCCAATGACATATTCCCGGGGTTTGAGTAAAATTGCGGCATCCCATTCTTTTTCTTCTGAAGTGACCATAACATCCACCTGCTGTGCCGGTGGGTAGGGCAGGATATGAATGTCGTCCTGTTGTTTCCCATGCACATCAAGATGTCCTGTCTCTACGGACATAGAAATGATTTGTCCTGACAATACTTTCCCAGACACCTTTGCAATGCCATCCCGATTTACAATAAGCAGTCCATTTTTCTTTGCAAACAAATCCACTGCAAACTTTCGGTTGAGATCTGTTGCAGTCGTAATCACTGGCTCTGCTCCTATTTTCTTTGCAATCCAAATGGCAAGTGCATTGGCACCACCCACATGCCCGGACAAAATGGGAATCAAATACTGTCCTTTCTCATCTGCCACCAGTACCGGACTATCGTGTAGCTTGTCTGTCAGACAAGGGGCAATGGCCCTGACTGCAATGCCGCAGGCTCCAATAAAAAACAGTACATTTCGTTCTTCCATTTGCTCCTTTGCCCAGTCTCCAATGCTGTTTTTTACAAATTGAATCGAGGATTCCCGTCCAGCCGCAAAACAAGTGGTACATTTTGTAAATCGCCTCACTTCTATTGGAAGAAATTCTTCTATGATATCAAATTCTTTTATGGTATCTGTTTCTCCCACTGCTCTTGCAATTTTTTCAGAAAAAGCCATTCCATTTTCTGTAAAACTGATGATACTCAACACCATACTCTTATTCTTCCTTTGCCTGCCGAAACTCTGTAGAAAAGTCAGCTGCATACAATCTGGATTTTTTATAATTCTGATGCAGGATCACCTCTCCAACCAATACCAATGCCGTCTTGGTAATCCCATGCACAGCTGCCGTGTCATATAGCGTGTCAACCGTACAAAGATATACCTCTTCCTCTGGCCATGTTGCTTTATAGACCAGTGCCGCTGGTGTCTTCCGGTCATATCCGCCGGCAATCAACCGTTCGCTTAACTCTTTTAACATGCCTGTGCTCAGATAAATTGCCATGGATGCCTGGTGTGCCGCAAATCCCTCGATGCTTTCTTTTTCCGGAACTCCGGTTTTTCCTTCCATTCTTGTGATAATCAACGATTGGGAGACTCCTGGTAACGTATATTCCAGATTCAAGGATGCGGCGGCTCCAAAGCATGCACTTACTCCTGGACAACTTTCATAAGAAATTCCCAATCCATCTAACTCGTCCATCTGTTCTCTGACTGCTCCATAAATACTGGGATCCCCTGTATGAAGTCTGACTGTCATTTTCCCTTCTGCTTCTGCCTGCCTGATCACATCCAGCACTTCCTCCAAAGTCAATTTTGCACTATTGTGAATCTCACATTCCTTCCTGGCATAGTGCAGCAATTCAGGATTAACCAGAGAACCCGCATAAATGATCACATCTGCCTGTTTTAGCAAACGCATCCCTCTGACCGTAATCAAATCGACTGCCCCTGTTCCTGCGCCAACAAAGTAAACCATGTTTCAGCCTCCTTACTTTTTGCCAATTCTCCAAATTCATTTGCATATAAAATACAATCTACCTGTAGCTTTCCTTTGGCACGCTTTTCCAGATACATGCAAATCCGCTCTGCTATATACGCCATAATGGGCTGTAATTTCCCACTTGCCTCCAAAATACGAACAGCTTCTTCGGTTGTCACACAGTCCAGGATTTTACAGATCTGTTCCTGTTCCACATGTGCTCTCACAGAAAAAGCGGCCAATAATTCCATTCTGCAATCTGCTTCTTTGGAATGAGTGTTCATAATCCCACCTGCCACTTTAATCAGCTTTCCAATATGACCGGTCAGAAGCAATTTCTGAAATCCCAATTCTACCGCCATATCAATGGTATCTCCGATGAAATTGCTGCATTTCACACTTCCGTCCAAATCATATCCATAGGTCTTCTTCATAAAATCAAGCCCATAATTTCCCGGCGAAACCGCCACATAATCAAATCCCTGTACTCTTCGTTGGTTTAATTCCACTTTGATGGTATCTAAAATGGCCTGATGGCTCATGGGCTCCACGATTCCACTGGTTCCCAATATAGAAATTCCACCCACAATTCCCAGTCTGGGATTAAACGTCTGTTTTGCAAGTTCTTCTCCATTCGGTACTGAAATTTCAACCTTCAAACTGCCTTTATAATCTACCAGCTGACACACCTGTAGCACTTCTTTTTCAATCATCTCTCTTGGGACGTGATTGATTGCCGCATTTCCTACCGGCTGATCCAGACCGGGTTTGGTCACTCTGCCAACCCCCACACCGCCCTCTATTTCTATCTTCTGCTCTATCGCCTCTTTGCAGTCTGCCTTTTCGTCTTTCTGAAAACAGTTCTCTTTTGCAGCATGATTTCTATCATCCAATCTTCCGATACGATAAGAAACCGCCGCATAAATATATGTACCTGTTGTAATATCCGGGTCATCTCCACCATCTTTTTGTACGGCACAACTAACGGTCATTTCTGTCCGATTGATATCCACAATCTGTGCTGTATAGGGAATCCCTTTGGGAGTCTCTATCCGTATTTCCGTTTTTTGTTTGCCCGTCAAAAGCATATAAGCCGCTGCCTTCGCTGCTGCCGCTGCACAACTTCCTGTGGTAAATCCGTATCGCATAAGCTCCCTCTTTTATCTTGTCAATTCATACAAAAGCGCATTGCATATGGCGGCTGCCACATTACTTCCACCTTTTCTTCCACGGTTCACGATGTAAGGAACTTCCGTTTCCATCATCAGTTCTTTTGCCGCTTCCACATTTACAAATCCCACTGGAACTCCTATCACAAATGCGGGACGCCAATCACTTGACTGTATCATTTCATAAATTTGAATCAATGCAGTAGGCGCATTTCCGATTGCAAAAATAACAGGCTTTTCTATCGCCTTTGCCTTTTCCATGCTGACAACCGCTCTCGTCACCCCCCGCTGTCTGGCTGACTTTGCCACATCCGCATCTGCCATAAAGCAATGGGCCTGTCCTCCTAACTGTGCCAATGCTTTTTTATTGATGCCTGCCAACGCCATATTCGTATCAGTCACAATATCTGCTCCCTTTAAGAGAAGATCTTTTGCAACTGCCACTGCATTCTTGGAATACGTCATCGTCCCTGCATAGTCAAAATCCGCACTGGTATGGATCACCCTTTTTGTCACCATTGCTTCTTCTGGGGGAAGAGAAATGCCCCTTTCCAAAAGTTCTTCTGAAATGATTTCAAAACTTCTCTTTTCTATTTCCTCTGGAAGTAAACGTTCTATTTTATGTGCTTTTTCTCCCATCTCTACTTCTTTTCCCCTTTGTCTGGCATATGCAAGTAACTCCTGATTTGCCCATTCCAGGCTGCCAAATTGTGCCTTACAGCAGATAACTCTGCTGCACAAATCCATTTTTTTCTTTGCGATTTCCAAGCATTCCCTGGAAATCGGTTCAAAGCCCTCTGCTGCAATCACGTCTGCTGCCAGTGCCCTTGCCACCGGAAAATCCAGATCATGGGGATATAGAATTCCTGTCACAAAGGCTTTTCCCTCCCTCTGCAATCTGCGATACACATGCCGTCCACTGCCGCCACCTGCAATGACAAATACTTCCGGCACTCCCACAGGCGGCTCCAATTCCATACTGCCGTTTTCTTCATCAAAACTCCCTGTATTGATATCAAACAGCTGTTTGATATAACCAGCCCTAAAAATTTCTTTTGGAGTTCCGTATTTTTCTACATATGTTCCTTTTAAACAGAGAATTTGATCGGAAACCCGCTCTGCCAGTTCCAGTTCATGGAGAGACATAATGACTGTCAATCCTTTTCTCACTTTCAATTCCTGCAAGATAGACAAAAATTCCAGTTTGTATTTCACATCCAGATAAGAAGTCGGTTCGTCCAGAATGAGCAGTTCCGGTTCCTGGCAAATGGCCCTTGCCAGCATCACCCTTTGTTTTTGCCCGTCACTGATTTTGCCGAAATCCTGCGCACGGATACCAGTCACATGTACCAGTTCCATAGCTTCTTCTACAATTCTGTGATCCTCTTTGGAAAGGATTCCGAACCTGCCGGTATAAGGATACCTGCCTGTGGCAACCACATCTTCACAGGTCATCATTTCTGTTTTCAGCTTTTCCGTCAGCACCACAGACATGTTCTTTGCCAGCTCCTCCGGTTTCATCTCTGACAAACGTTCCTCCCCCAGATACACCACGCCGCCAATGGGAGTTAATTGTCCTGCAATGCTTTTCAATACCGTTGATTTTCCCGCACCGTTTGGACCAATTAACGTCAGGATTTGTCCCCTGGGCAAAGTGATCTCCACATCCTGAATCAATGGTTTCCCATTATACCCCACACACAATTTTTCCGTATAAAAATAATATGGTTTCACGGTCATCTCTCTTCTTCCTTCCTACAGACAATTACCCATTAGGCATTTGTGAATCTCTCCAAAAAATTTAATAAATGTTGGCAGGAAGGCAAATATGGCTTTTGAAGGCCACCTCAAACGCCGGTACTTGCTTTTTGAAGCAAATTGCGAACAAAAAGTTTAGTATCCGTTGCGTTTTCACCTGGCGAAAGCTTGCCTGAAAAAGCCATATTGCGAACGCAGACAACACTTCAAGAAAGTTATTGAAATTTCGCAAGTGCCTAATTTACCCATTTTCCCTCTTTCGCCCTGCCATCATCCAGATGACCACCGGCGCTCCGAACACTGCCGTCACTGTGCTAATGCTCAGCTCTGTGGGGGCAAACACGGTTCTGGCAATGAGATCACACGCCAGGCAAAACACACTGCCCCCAAGAAAGCAGGCCGGTATCATCCAGATGGGCTTGTTTGTTCCTAAGAGATGTTTCACCAAATGGGGCACCGCAATGCCCACAAAAGAGATGGGACCTGCATAAGCAACCACACAGGCAGACAACAGACTGGACAGCAGGATGAAGAGCAGACCAAGCATACGGACATTGACTCCCATACTCTTTGCATAGTGCTCCCCTAACTGATAAGCACTCATGGGTTTGGAAAGAAAGAACACCACAATGGTTGTTGCCAGGACCACAATGGTCATTACCGACACATGATTCCACGACATACCAGAAAAACTACCCCTGGACCAATTGTGCAGATTGATGATGTCTGCATCATTTGCAAAGGTTACCACAAAGTCTGTGACTGCGGAACAAATATAGCCAATCATGACTCCACAGATGACCAACATGGACATATTGTGTACTTTCCTCGACATGACCAATACTGCCCCCATGGAAAGTAGTGCCCCAACCAAAGCTGCTAGTATCAAAATCCCGGAACTGACCCGGATGGATTTTCCAAGCAGAAACACCATCACCAACGCCACCACCAATTTGGAACCAGATGAGATGCCCAGCACAAACGGACCTGCGATTGGATTATGGAAAAATGTTTGCAGCAAATATCCAGACAATGCCAATGCACCGCCAAGCACCATTGCCGCCAGCGCTCTGGGAAACCGGATATTCATCACAATTCTTTGATAGGTTCCATCTACTTCATTTCCAAGAAAAAGTTGTACGATCTCCTGAAAAGAAATGGAAATGCTTCCATAAAAAATATTGCAAAAAAGGAAAAACAGACTGCCTGCTCCAAGCATACAGACTGCCGCAATACAACGAATGGTTCTCCTGTCTTTTCCCATACTGCCCTCCTCTTATGACCTGTTTGTCAATAGGCATTTGCGAAATCCTACATCGAACGTCTTCCATCAAACGTTCTCCGTTACTTTAACGAATACAAATACTGCATCTTCTCTCCGGTTTCTTCTCCTGATAACATGCGATGCATATCCCCGATCATACCGCCGATTGACATAGACTGCTGGTATAAATCTCTTGTGGTACACCACACATTTCCTTCCTGTACCGCTTTGAAATCTTTTAACATTGCTTCCTTTTCCAGTAATTGTGCCATGGATTCCAGTTCTCCATCAATTGTGCTGTTATAGATGAGATAATCCGCATCCTTTGCCGTATTATAAAATTGTTCCATCTGTATGGATACAGAAGAGCGATTGCTTTCTTCTCCTCCCAGATCATCAAAAATATACTGCCCACCGGCAAGCTCAATCATCTTGGGCACATAATCGGAAGACCTTCTTACATTTACCATCCCATTGGTGGTGAAATAGAAAAAGGCAACGGTCTTTCCAGATGATTCTTCTGCCGTCACACGATCCACGATTTCCATCTGCTCTGCAAACAGAGCGTCCGCCAGTGCTTCTTCCTGAAACAGTACACCATACAGCTTCACCCATTCTACCCTTCCAAGAGGATGACTTTCATAACTGGACTGGTCAATCAAAACCGGAATACCAAAGCTTTCCAGCTTTTCGATCACCTCAGGAGAATGGGAAATCATATTATTTTCTATGGCGAGAGAACACCCCTCGGACACGATCAGCTCATAATCCGGCATACTATATTTTCCCGCATATAAAAGATCCCCTCTTTCCATGGCGGCTCTGGCTTCTTCCATGCACCAGCCATCTGCTTTCTGACCCGAAAAGCGAATGCAATGTAACGCATCCAATTTACAAACCATATCCATGGCGGCAGAAGCCACCAGATAAATCTGATCCAGTGGCTGTTTCAGCACCACCACATCCTCATCCAGCTGTCCGGGGATTTCCTTCCCTGCCGGGACGATCAGATATCTCCCCCCATCTGCAATGGAAATCAGTGCGTATCCCCCCTGATACCGATCCACTGCAAACTGTTTTGCATAGGCCAGCTCCATACTGCCTTCATAGGAAAGCGCCTCACTGATGTCCGTGTCCCGATCTAACAGTCCATTCCCTGTCTGGGAATCCTGTTGCCCGGTTCCGGCTCTGCCACATCCGCTCCACAAAAGTCCCATCAAAACCAGTATCAGACAGACCTTCCCTGCCCACTTATTCTGTTGCATTCCAAACCTCAAAGGAGTCTTCCCCCATTCTTATGCATGTTATACCCTCTTTTTGCTTCTCCAAACCACAAAACCCACAAGGGCAACCGCCAGCACGAGGCCGACTACCGGAAGGATGCTCTTTGTATTTGCCTCTTCCATAGGTTTCAAAGTATCAGAATGAAACGTAAGTGTATATTCCACTTCATGGGGTTTGCTCATGGCAGTGGTATCCCCAATCACATCCATTTCCTGATCCAGTGCCAATACCGGAATTTCAAATGTGGAATTTCCTTCCGTCTGAACAGGAAGATAGGTCTGTCCGTTTACAATCATATAATCATAATTTGGACTGCTCCATTCAATTGTGGCAGTTGCAGCTGTATCTGACACATTAATCTTTGCAGGAGAAGCAACCGTCGCCTTGCCGCTTCCACCTACCAGAGAAACTTCCATTGTATATGCGCCATCCTGCACATTCAGTTTTACCAGCGTCAGATCCGGGTCAGCAATCTTCGCTGCCGACAGTGCTTCTGTCTGGTTTTCCCCTCCGGCAGCCGATCCATCTCCCACATCTTCACCAGCCTCTGCCGTACTTTCCGTCTCTTTGACTGTCACCACGCCTTCCGGCAGGGAAGCAGACAAAAATACCAGCTTTCTGTCATACCAGGTTTCTTTTCTTTTGCTGTAAGCGGCACAGTCTATTTCCGTATCCAAAGCAGAAACCGGAACCGTATAGGTGTATGCACCTTCCGCATCCTCCACAAAAGGAATATACGCCTCTTCTGACGCCTCTAGTGCCTCTTCCCCTGTGCCCATAAACAATTTCAAATATCCGGTACCGCTCAATGTCATGGTGGCAGTCATCTCATCCCCTGCCACCTCTAACTGTGCATCTACGATACGAAACATGGAAGAGCTTGACTCTACCTCGATCTGGTAGGTGCCGTCTTCCACATCTGCGCCATAAACTGGCGTTCTATTTTCTTCCGCATAACAGATTACCGGTGTGTAACACACACCGGTAACCAGTGCGAAAAGAAGGAGTAGTGTATTCCATATTCTTTTCACGATTCATTCACCTTTTCTATCTCAGTTTCAATGAACTGCTCTTTGATCCTTATTTTGTCAGACCGTCCACTGCTGCCTTTGTATGTGCTACATAGATATCCTGGATGGCAGGAATCTGTCCCAGACCTTCCAGTACGCACTCTACTTCATATCCCTCATTGGTCAGGATAGTCTTCCAGGAATCTTCCTCATCCCCTGCCATATCGTTGTTTGCATGATCACCTGCAACTACCATCAATGGCTCTAATACCACTTTCTTGTAGTTTCCATTTTCCTTTAATGCTGCGATTACATCATCTAAAGAAGGTTCTGCCTCAACGGTACCGATATAGTAGTTTTCATATCCGGCTGCGGTGATCTTGTTCTGCAGCGTCTCATAGATCACATTGGAGTCTGCTTCTGTACCATGTCCCATAAATACGATGGCAGTTTCTCCATCATCATAAGAAGCCATCTTCTCTGTGATCACATCGATCACTGCATCATAATCTGCATCCTCTGTCAACAACGGACTTGCAATGGCAATCTGTTCAAACTGGTCTTCATAGTCTGCCAATGCATCTACCAGATCCGTATACTCAAATCCATTCATCAGATGAGTAGGCTGTACCACCAGCGTCTTGATGCCATCTGCTACCGCTCTGTCCAATGCTTCTTCTACATTGTCGATCTCCAGTCCTTCTCTATCCTTTAAGATGTCAATGATAATCTGGCTGGTGAAGGCTCTGCGCACATCATACTCCGGAAATGCCTCTGCAATGGCCTCTTCGATGGCACCGATGGTGAGATCTCTGCTGTCATTGTAGCTGGTACCAAAGCTAACTACCAAAATAGCCGCATCTGTATCGGTTTTTTCCTGAACGGTTTCCGTTTCTGCCGCCTTGGTATCTGCGGTGGTCTCTGTCTCCTCTGCCTGTGTGTCTACAGTTGTTTCTGTCTCCTCTGCCTGGGTATCCACAGTTGCCTTTGTCTCTGCTGTGCTTCCTGCATTCTGTGCAGTTTCCTTTGCGCCGCATCCTGCCATACAGAATGTTGCCATCAATGTTGCCATCATCCATGCGACTACTCTTTTTTTCATACTTCCTCCTTCGACAGTTCTGACTGTCATTCCATTGCTGTAACTGCACAATATTTTTGCAATTACGCATTTTGAAATACGGATGTCAGAAGCAGTGTTTTGGGCAGCATGGGTCAGGTGGCATCCCTGTGTAAAACACATTTGCGTAACAAAAATTTTCTATTACACAAAGAAAACCTCTTACCTGTATATTTTCCATACAGGGAAAGGGTTTGCACACAAACAAAAGGATCATCTCTATCCTTTCACACGTACAACCAATTACTCGTGGCCTGAAACAATCGTTTCTGTACAACAATCAGGCAGGTCTCCCGGCTGAAAGATCTTCGCATCCGCCATCTTCCCAGTTTCCCAGTGATTTATCGGCTTCAGCTCCCTAATTACGGTGACGAGTTCGTACAGGAATTGCACCTGTTTCCCTTTTCACCAGAGCCAATCATCGGATGATTGCTCTGACACCTGACTGCTCCATATTCCATTCCAGTGATTCCGTTTTGCAAACTCTTTTGTGAACTTGTGCTACCGGAACCACTGTATTCACGCACAACAGTATAGCATGATTTTTCAGGAAGTTCAACCATTTTCCCTGTCCCAATCATGATGGGATGCGGATTGTTCTACGCCCCATTTCTGAAAAACAGTCTGGAAAGCCCATACAACACCAGATCCCTGTCATACTCCATTTTATGGCGGCACAGTGCCGTGATCTCTTTTGCTGGACCACCCGTCGCCACCAGCTTTACATTTTTTTCCTCCATCTGTGCCATGATCCGATCAATCATGCCATCGATCATGGCCGCATGACCATAGACGATACCGCTCCGCATGCTGTCGATCGTGTTTTTCGCGATGGCAGGGCCGGGAGATTCCAGGTCGATGTGGGGCAGCTGGGCTGTCCTGCTGGAGAGGGTGTCCAGGGACACCCGGAGACCCGGGTGGATGACGCCGCCGATATAGTCGCCGTGTTTATCCACTACGGTGATGGTGGTGGCGGTGCCCATGTCGATGACGATGATAGGCAGGGGATACTCCGCCTTTGCAGCCACGGAGTCCACAATGAGGTCCGCGCCCACCTTTTTCGGGTCGTCCATCCGGATGTTCATTCCTGTCTTCATGCCGGCACCCACGAGCTTCAGATGTTTTCCGGTGATCTTCCGGACAGCGGCGGTGAGGACCGGATTCAGGGGCGGGACGACGCTGGACAGGATCGCGCCCTCCACGCTCATGGGATCCAGATGATGGATCTCGAAGATGTTTTTGATGCTGACCGCGTACTCCAGGTCGGTCTTCCTGCTGTCGGTAGTGATCCGTTCCATAAAGTATGTGGTTTTTTCGTCAATGCCGCCGATCACGATGTTGGAATTACCCATGTCGATTGCGAGTATCATAGAATTTCTTCCTTTCCGGATGGAATTATGTTAAACTCTATTGACATCATAACTTAAAAACGGTATGAATTCAACGCGGGAGGAGAACGCTGTGTTAAAAGGAAAAACGATCCTGCTGGGGATCAGCGGAAGCATTTCAGCTTACAAAATGGCGCATCTTGCCAGCCTTCTTCAGCAGGCAGGGGCGTCGGTCTACGTGATCATGACGAAAAACGCCTGCCGGTTCATCGATCCGGTAGTCTTTGACACGCTCACCCGGCACCGCACGGTACTGGATGATTTTGACCGCGCGAACGAATCTCCCGTGTCCCACATCGACCTTCCAAAAATGGCGGACGCCTTCCTTGTGGCGCCGGCCAGTGCGGACATCATCGCCAAAGCTGCCCTGGGCATCGCGGACGACATGCTTTCCTCCGCGATCATCGCGGCATATTCCTGTCCGCTGCTCATTGCGCCGGCCATGAATGTACACATGTTTGAAAATCCGGTGGTCCAGGAGAACCTGAAGAAGCTTCAGGACAGAGGCTGGACCGTGGTCGCGCCCGGCATCGGGTTCCAGGCCTGCGGCGATATGGGAAGCGGCCGGCTGCCGGAGGGAGAAGAGCTGTTTGAGTGGCTGGAGATGGCCTGCGGAGCGGAGAAGGATCTCAAGGGCAAAAAAGTCCTTGTGACCAGCGGCGCCACCCGGGAGGCCATTGACCCGGTGCGCTTCATCACGAACCACTCCACCGGAAAGATGGGGACTGCCATCGCACGTGCGGCGGCAATGCGGGGTGCGGAAGTGACTCTGGTCGCGGGTGATATGAGGGTCCCTGCACCGCAGTTCGTGAACACTGTGCGGGTCGTATCCGCCGAGGAGATGTTCAACGCAGTCACAGCGGTCTCTGATCAGCAGGATATCATCATCATGGCTGCTGCGGTGGCGGATTTCCGTCCTGCGGAAGTGGCGTCAGAGAAGATCAAAAAGAAGAACACCGGAACGGAGACCACCATTACCCTCACAAGGACTCACGATATCCTGGCGTGGTGCGGTGAACACAAGCCCGAGGGCCAGTTCCTGTGCGGCTTTGCCATGGAGACCACGGATCTCCTGCAGAACGCCGGCGAAAAGCTCCGGAAAAAGAAAGCGGACATGATCGTGGCGAACTCCCTCCGGGCTGCCGGGGCGGGCTTCGGCACAGACACCAATGTGGTGACCTTCCTTCGCCCCGACGGGACGGAGGAGCTTCCGATCCTGTCCAAGAATGAGGTGGCAGACCGCATCCTGGACATAATCATAAAAGAACGGGGAACAGATTGACGTGACGAATTTTGAAGAGATCAGAAAAAGACGTACTTTTGCCATCATCAGCCATCCTGACGCCGGCAAGACGACGCTGACGGAGAAGCTTCTTCTGTACGGCGGCGCCATCAACCTGGCAGGATCGGTCAAGGGCAGAAAAACAGGCAGACACGCAGTCAGTGACTGGATGGACATCGAGAAGGAGAGAGGCATCTCTGTCACTTCTTCCGTGCTACAGTTCAATTACAAAGGAAACTGCGTCAACATCCTGGACACACCCGGCCACCAGGATTTCTCGGAGGATACCTA